>NZ_KB235921.1 GCF_000332195.1 Pleurocapsa sp. PCC 7319 | reverse complement strand
TGGGCATTGATTTATGTCATATTGATAGCTTCAATTAATTTTAGAACTAATTAAGCGGACTTCATATTAAACCCACAAGCTATAAGTTTAAAGCTACTATGCAAGTAGTCAACTAAAAGGCTTAGAGCTTAGAGCTTAGAGCTAAAAGCTTTTTGATAAATTTGATTTGACCTAAGATATCTCCTCGTTCCACATTTTTGATTTGACCTTTGCGAATCATATTCATAG
The DNA here is from genome assembly GCF_000332195.1 of Pleurocapsa sp. PCC 7319. Taxonomy (NCBI): domain Bacteria; kingdom Bacillati; phylum Cyanobacteriota; class Cyanophyceae; order Pleurocapsales; family Pleurocapsaceae; genus Pleurocapsa; species Pleurocapsa sp. PCC 7319. Next base: position 3,043 of record NZ_KB235921.1, on the reverse strand, counting down.
TTTCATACCCTGAAATGGTTCGACTAGCACTGCCAAATTCTCGAAAATGCTGACTGGCAATGCCCAGCAATGCCTACCCGAAGAGGTGATCAGGTTATTCGTCGAGTTATTGAGAGCCGACAACCTGAATTAGATGCTCACCATCAACAGCATCAATTAGGCTCTACCCATAACAGTAAAGGCAAAGATGCCCCTAGCATTACTGATGTTATCTCTCTTTAATCATGACTCAACTAGCACCAGATCAAATGGCTTATTTGAAAGCTGCTACCAAAGCGATTGCCCAAGAATTGAAATTCGTTCCTGAAGACGAAGCTGATTTTGAAGCGTTTTTCAATGATAACATCAAGCTCATTGTTGAAAAGGCTAAAGAGCTTAATTTTCAGACTTGGATCAAATTCCTCGAAAGCAAATATCAGCACCATGATTATACCAACGCTCACGATCTTCTTCTGGAAACCATCACCGAGCGACTTTGGATTCAACTCAACTCTTGATATTAATCAAGAATCAAGAATATTCATTCTCGATTCTTAGAAGAAACACTCAACAACTTGAGCCAATTAAAATCTACTTTCTCAAACACTAGACATTTCATCATCTCTGAGCTATCTTGAATCAATATTCTTGATTCAATAGTATTTATTCTCGATTCAATAATCTTGATTCTTGATTTATCCCTCACTCTTGATCTTTTCCTATGAGCCGAATAATTTCTATTTTCAATATGAAAGGTGGGGTGGGAAAATCCACTACTGCCTATAATCTCGCTGCTGGTTTAGCTCGTTTTCATCAGCAACATATTTTGTTAATTGATATTGATCCTCAAGGTAATTCCGCTGCTTCCCTCGGAATCAAAATCTGGGATCTAGAGCTTCAGCTTCGAGATGTTCTGCTTCGTCATTCTTCTCTCCATGAAGCGACTATTTCTCTTTCTGACCATATTGATATTGTTCCCTCTAATATTCGTTTAGCTGAAGATGAAATTCCTATCTCTGGTTTACCTGGGCGTGAACTTCTTTTACGTAAAGCAATCGCTTCGGTTCTTGACGACTATGACTTTATTTTGATTGATTGTCCCCCCAACATCGGTGTTTTTTCCATTAATGCTCTTATGGCTAGTAACGAAGTCATTATTCCTGTCGATATGAGCTATTTAGGTCTGTTGGGTATTAGCTCTATTGAAAAAGCTTTAGATTTAATTCATTCTGCCCTTGAACACCCTATCGAAATCACTGGAGTCTTAGCTACTCGTTTTGATGCCAGAAATAATCTTAGTAAAGAAGTTCTCCAATCTTTACAACATCGTTTCACCGCTCAGATGTTCTCCACTGTTATCCCTGAGTCGGTCAAACTTCGTGAAGCCCCCAGCTTTTCTCTCTCTATTTTTGACCATGACTCAAATGGCAAAGGCGCAAAAGCTTATTTATCTCTCGTTGAGGAAGTGATTGGATGTCAGTAAATAAAAAGAAATCTTCCTTAGGCAATAATCCTCTTGCTAATCACAATCCACAATCTACTGGTATTTTTCATCCCACTGAGAAATCTACTCCTTCATCTAACCATCAGAACAATCTTGATTCAAGACCCCAGAATCTTGATTCAATATTCTTGAAAGCTTCTGAAAAAGAGAAAGTTAATTTGCGTCTTCCTCTCGAACTTAATGACTGGCTTGATGATCTGGTTAAAAAAGGTAAACGTCTTCATGGTCACAAAATTCCTAAAGAGATTTGGGTTCAGGCTGCCTTAGAACTTTTTTCTTCTCTTTCTCACAATTGGCTTGAAGTTGAATCTATTGAACAACTTCAAGCTAAAATTCAATCTCTCTCTTCCCAATTAAATCAAGATTCTTGATTCAATCTTCTTTACTCTTTATTCCTGATTCTTGATTTTCTCTCCTACTGTGATGACTCAATTTATGGCTGGTGTCGGATCTCTAAATCATCCGTCATATGCGAAGCGGTATCCTTTAGGACAGCTTGCTATATATACCTTTCAACCTCCTTCTGTGACGATGGTGACGGCAAAAATGAAAACTTCTGTACTGAATCATTTTTCTCTAGTTGATCTTTATTAACCGTATTACATTCAATCTCACTTTCTATACTATTAACTTTTTCAGAGGACTTTTTGAAAATGCCGTCATATGCGGAGCGGTATCCTTTAGGACACTCGTAACATCTTTCACCAGCAATGGCTTCAGTCATCACACTATCTATCACGTCCATCACATAATCTATCACCATCATCCATAAACTATTAATCACATTTGTACTACCTGCTACTAAATTAGATTCCCGTATAATCATGGTGCTATCTTCTAGCACTTCATCTGTGTTCTCCCTAAAAACACTAGTTACACTCTCCCCTGCTTCTGACTTTTCACGGTATCTTGGGTCGAAAAAAAACTAGGTAATAATGTTCGCTAACTTTTGTTCAATCTTGAGGTTTCCTCAACCAAATCTGACAAACCCATTGAAAGTGTACTCATCCCTCGCTCCAAAGCTTCAATTCGACCACGACGTGATAGAGCTTCAACCGCTTTCAAATAAGCTTGACTTCCAGCTTTATAGTCATTCTAAATAGGAAACATATGAAATAATATAAGCTAGATGAGAAATCAATCAGGTTAGATGACTTATAGTGTAGATTTGCGAAAGCGGGTAGTGGACTTTGTAGCGGCTGGAGGCTCCAAAGCCGAAGCATCAAGAAGATATGAGGTAAGTCTATGGTGTGTGAATGATTGGTGTCGAAGAAAGAATTTGACTCCAGCACCACAACTTGGAAGAAAGCGAAAACTAGACTCTCTAGCAATTGCCCAACATATTCAAGAAAATCCAGATGCTTTGTTAAGAGAAAGGGCGCAATATTTTGGAGTGCATACGAGTGCTATTGGGTATGCCCAGAAACAAATGAAGTTAACTCGTAAAAAAAACGCTGAAATACACTGAACGTAAGCATAGTGAGCGAATCAGCTTTCTGAGAAATTTACGTAAAATTGTCATTCTTGACGGATCAAGCAATTTAGTTTACTTGGATGAAT
>NZ_KB235920.1:95466-101880 GCF_000332195.1 Pleurocapsa sp. PCC 7319 | reverse complement strand
TTGATTTATGTCATATTGATAGCTTCAATTAATTTTAGAACTAATTAAGCGGACTTCATATTAGACATAATTCAAAATCAATCTTCTTTGATAGTTCAGTTAGTTTTAATGCGGTGGAAATCGGATAAACTTATAGCGTTAAATTCCACTTGAGCAAGTTGTGTGGTGCTGTTGCTCAGAGCGTTTTGTTGGTGTATCCCTTGTGGAATAAGCTGTAAAGATTACTTTCCCCTCTTCATTAAATACCCATCCTTGGGCGGGTACTGGTTCGGATGTTGAAGGTTCAAAATATGTATTGTCTGATTTTTGTATTTGCTGCTGTGATGAAACAGGTTCAATCAAATCAACTTTTACTCTGCCGCTGTTGAGAGTTTCCTGGGGATTAGCAGGAAAACCACCTTTTCCTGTAATAAGGAATTCACTCCCTCTCCCCTGTTCACAGGGGTTTTGCGAAATTTGATCGCTCGCATCACTAACCGCTTCAGGAAGTTCTAATAAACCACTTGTTGGATCAACTTCTGGAGTATTGATAACAATATTGCCATCTATATTAAATTGAGAACTAGCATTTATATCGTTAGTAAAAGGATTGAGAGGGCGTTCCTCAATCCCAAATAGTGATTCAGTAGTAATATTGATATTCCCGCCATTTCCACTTTCCGCGTTAGCAATGATGTCGTTGTTGCCATCAGGGAAAGCAATTACTAATTCTGAATTAATATTTGCATTACCACCATTAGCATCATTAGCGGCTCTAGCAGAAATAGTACTATCATTACGTAATAGTAAATCCTGGTTTACTTGGAGAGTGATATTTCCCCCTGTTCCCGACTCAGTAGAAGCGGAAACCTCACCTTGATTAAGAGATAAGACATCAGTTTGTACAGATAAATCTCCCCCACTACCTTGACCTAGACTATTGACAGAAATTTCCGCACCATCTTGAATAGTTAACTGTTCTGGATTGAGGATAAAAATACTTCCACCATTACCAGTAGAATCTTCGGTAGTGTTTGCAAAAATACCACTATCTGTTCCTTGGTTACGAATTACATCGGGACGTTGAGCTAACCTCTGGGCTAAAGTAGGATCGCTGCCTGACAAGTTAATAGCATTGTTACTATTGATAATGATATTTCCTGCTTTGCCCTCACTAAAAGTAGTTGCAATAATTTGTCCTCCATCAATGGCATTTAAAGTATTTACGTTAACTTCAATGTCTCCAGCATCGCTAGAATTAGCGGTAATAGCTTCAATAATTCCACTATCTAATAAATTCAACTCACCAGTGTTTAAAGTAACTATCCCAGCTTTCCCTAAAGCTCCAGTCTGTGCACTCACAAAAATACCACTAGAATCTAAACCAACTAGTTCTGTTTGAGTTGGATCTAAAGGGTTAAAAATTACTGGCTCTTCGGAAGCTGCTCTAAAACCTGAAATATTAACAGATTCACTGGCATCAATGCGAATATTACCGCCTTGACCAATACCTCCTGGATTATCTAAAAAATTCCCATTAACTTGACTATCTATTCGACCACCAGCAGTTAGATTAAGCACTTTTGTTTCAATATCAATATTACCGCCCATACCTTCTGCCAAGGGAAGAACACTACTATCAATGGAACCACTATCAAGAGCAATCACTTCTTCAGTTCTGATCAAAATATCTCCTGCATTTTGGTTAGTTCCAGTGAAGCTAGTAATAACGCTGGCATCATTTAGTCGTAGAGAATTAGCTTGAATATTAATGCTGCCAGCTTGTCCACTAGTCTCAATTCCAAAAGTTAATTCTCCACCAGCAGCAGTCTGAATAATACTCAAAAAGTTAAAATCTAAATCGTTTATTTGTACTGGAGTTCGTCCTTGAAGCAAAATATCACCACGAATATCAAGATTGATATCTCCTCCTATTCCATTTCCTGCATTACTAGTGGTAATTTGAGCACCATCTTCAATAGTTAGATTCCCAGCCGAAATATTAATATTTCCTCCATTACCATCACTACCGACTCCTATTGCATTATTTAAAAGGCTAGGGGTACGTGAAAAGGTAAATCCCATTACTGATAATGGTGAATCGTTCGCTCCTGCAATACGAACTTCTTCTTCAGCGACGATGGTAATATCTCCTCCATTACCGTCTCCTAAAGTACTGCTATTAATTCCTGTACCATTAACAACGTTTAAAGAATTGGCAGAAATATTAATATTTCCTGAATCTCCATCCCCTAATGTTGTGGTAGAAATCTGAGAATTATTTACACTCAATGAATTAGTTGTTATGTTTAAATCCCCCCCATTACCTGTAGCATTTGGCGAGACTGCATTTAAAATAAAACTATTATCTGATAAAGTTATGTCGTTATTAATATTAGTGGTTACATTACCCGCTTGAGCTTCAGAATTTATGGAACCAGGAGCAATTCCTGCAATAAGAGAACTCCCTTCAATAATTTCTAAATTTTCTCCATTAATTGTTATAAAACCCCCTCCAGAGCCAGCAACATAAATCCGTGAATTATTCTGAAAAGAGATATTTGCTTGAGCTATATTTTCCAGAAAACTTAAACTACTTTCTTCAGTTATCGTTACTGTTCCTGCTTCAGTTAATCCTCCTAATTCAACATTTGAGCCAGGAACAACAATATCTGCGCCATCAAAAGTGACATTCCCACCAACAAAAGTAATAGTTTCTTCTGTCGGGAGCATGAGAGAATCATTATTACTTTGAACTGTAATGTCCCCTGGATTATCTCGAAAATTCAAACCAATCGGAATACTAACCTCTAATAATGGTAATGCTTGTGGATTACTAGCACTAAATTCTGTATCTCCTTCAAACAATAAACTATCTGCGGTAGAAGCAAAAAATGAACCACCAAGATTTAAAGATGCATTTTGACCAAAGATAATCCCGTTAGGATTAATTAGAAATAAATTAGCTGCACCGTTGGCACTAATTAATCCATCGATATCGGAGATATTACTCCCCGTGACCCGACTGAAAATATTGGCAATATTCGCCGCATTATTAAACGCTGCTGAACCACCAGTCGGTACAGAAAACTCATCGAAACTATGAAATAAATTATCACCAGCGCGATCGCCTTGCTCAATTGTAAAATCATTCCCATTTTGGTTAACCGTTGTTGATGTTGTACCATCTGGAGTCACCTGGGCTTCAGCAGTTAAGGGAATTAAGTAACTAAGAGCAGCTAAGGGAAACGATAACCAAGTTGTACATTTCATTATTATTTACTGATAACTGTTAAAAAGGACTGTAATTAACCGAAAAATAAACCCCATCTTCTTGTAAGGTATTACCGCTATCTTGCACATCGATTAGAGGAATACCATAATCAATTCGAGCATCTAACGTATCTCCCATTTGCCATTGCAAACCTAAACCCAAACCCAGCAAAACATTATCTTCTGGATTATCATCGCTGTTCTCATTCCAGCCGACACCAAAATCCAAAAATGGCACGACGGATAATAAACCCTCCACTGATCGGGCTTGGTAAATAGGCAAACGCACCTCCGCAGAAGTAAAGAAGCCATTATCAGTCAATAAAGCATCCTGGCGATAACCCCTAACACTCTGTAGACCACCAACGCTAAACTGCTCTAGAGGAACTAGATTGGTGGTGGCAAATTGCAGATCGGAACGCACTATCAATAAAGAACTTTGTCCCAAACGCCTAACATACTGTCCTTGTCCGCGCCAAGCAAAGAAGCGACTATCGGGGACAGGGTCATCGTTGACGGTAGAATTTAAAACATCTAAACCGATGTTAAATTGCGATCGCCCTGCTAAAACATCTTGGAGGGTTCTTCTGGTATATTCTTGAGAAAATCTTAGGGCAGAAATACGAGTTTCGCCATTCGTATCAGCACCATCAGAGAGTTGAAAGTTTCGTCCCTCGACTTCAGTATTGCTCTCTTGACGAGTTCCTGAGAGACTTACTGCAATTTCTGTCGTCGGAGTTCGGTAGACTGGCTGGCGTACCCCAAATTCCAAGTTAAAAGAATCTCCTTCAATCTCAGCGCGATCAATAGGTTCTTCTACTACTTCCGTTGAAGTAACTCCCCCTCTTAGGTTGATGGTGGTGTTGCGGGAATTTATCGGCACAGAGTAACTAAGGTCAACTCCGTTACTACCATTAGTATTAATATATTCTCCACTCAGGCGATCGCCAAAACCTAATAAATTACCCTCATTAATGCTAATTCCTCTGCGCCAACTCCCCACACTCGGCGATCGAGCATTGTCAGTAAATAGATCGATATTAAAGGAATCGGCTTCAATTACATTAATTTCTAAAATACTTTTTTCTGGACGCGAACCCGCAGCTAATTCTGCTGAGATATTACCAATTAAAGGGTCAAGTTGTAGGATTTGTAGTTGTTCCAGCAGGCTCTCTCTTTCCAGTGGTTGAGATATCCCCCTTTGAAGTCGACTACTAATGTAACTAGTCTTTAGCTTGCTCAAGCCTTCAATTTCAATGTTTTCAATGCCACCTTCCACCACCTGTATTTTGACTACAGCATTCTCTGGTGTCACTTCTTGGTTAGCAGGAATAAACGCTCCAGAATTAATGTAACAGTGCAGTTCCTTCTCCTCGTTATTATTACCTCTAATGCAACCCTCAGTATATTTATCTTTAATAATTTCTTCTGCCTGCAACAACTCCCCAAAGGAAATCTCTTTATTAGTTAACTTATTTAGTGCTTTTCTTAATACTGCATCGCTAAAGGCAGTATTACCCTCAAAGTCAAACCGTTTTACCTTAATAGTTCTTGATGTATCCTCAATTTCTGAGCTAGAAAGGGACTTGGAAGGATTTAATTCTACGGAAGGCTTGGGTTCAGGTTCTAATTGAGGTTTTTTGAGTAGTGGTTGAGGAGTTTTTGGTGGTATGGGATTGGGAAATTGTTCTTGGGCTAAAACTCTTGGAAGTAAAAATCTTGAGGGTTTGATCTGATTTAATTTGTTCCAACTCAAGTAAGAATCAGAATTATGGTTCGACAGGCTTTTGCATATATCGGCTCCACAATAGTGAACAAATATCCAAGCCGTGGCAAGAGAAAGAGCAAATTTAAGCTTCCAGCCAACCATTTTTTTAGGATGGTTCATGATTGGAATATTTATTCTCTTGTTAGTTCAATATCCAGCCAATTTTCGGTAATTATTCTGTTTTTTTGATGTTTGAGCAACTCAATATTCATAGTAAATGCTGTTGAAATTTAATCTAATAATATAGTTATCACTTTTTGCATACAAATCAAAATAACAGCTTAATACAAATCAAAAATGTCTTGATATTTCATAGGTATCTTAAGGTTTATTTAAATTAGTATCTTTAAGTTCATCAACTTCAAACCAATGCTTTCAAGACTTGAATTCACACTAAAAGGAACAATTTTTTTTGTTCCTTTTTCTGCTTTGTTACAATTTCTTACAAACTGTTTATTCGGTTTTAACAAGATTATTCTAATGCTTCTCTTATTCCTCATTTGGCGTATTATATGCGGAGCAGTATACCACAAGGGCATAATGTCCTTTAGAACAATCATTTAGACTAACAACTACATTTGTACTACCAAAAGTTAAAACACTACCATTAGGAATGTCTACTGCAATTTTAGATTTTATTCAATATGACTTATGCCAGAAGAAGAAGGACTCGCTCACTCAGTTCTCCAGGTGAACAGAAGCTCATACTAACCACACCAGACCAGCAAGAGGAAAGTATCACTAATACCCAGACCAAACCACCCGAGCCGACTAATTCAGGTAGTGTTGCAAAACTGGTTCTAACGGATTTTGTGGGTAGTAGAAATACTCAGGATAATGGGGCTTGAAGCACAAAAGAAATCAAATTGAGATAAAGTCAACAAACAATCAATTGATTTTCAGTAAAAATTCAAGCATGGCAGTTTCTATCAGAGGAGATAAAAGTATTTGTTTACCCGTTAGCAGTGAAGAACAATATCAACAACTAATCGCCAATAATCACAATTATAGAGCCTATTTGCTGCAACTTTATGCCAAGTATCCTGAAATTTTTCCCAGAGAAATGGAAGCAGGGTTCAGCTTTCATGATTGGGTGGTCTCCAGCAAACAGGAACTGTCAATGCGCCGCATTAAGCTCAAAGCTAATCAGCAGGTCTATCAATTGCGTCCTGACTTCATTATGCCTTATATGGTAGGAAAAACCGACGAAATAGACAAACCAATGTATTTAAGACAATTTGGTGTGCCTTTTGACGCTTTAAGTTATGTTTTCGGTCGTAAGTACCTAGACAAAATTAATTGTATATTCCGTACCAAAGTTTTTGAGAATATTTTCGACAGCATCTACTAAAGCAGAATAACTTTCATAAGCATCACTTTCTAACCACTTATAC
>NZ_KB235920.1:82445-95366 GCF_000332195.1 Pleurocapsa sp. PCC 7319 | reverse complement strand
ATCCCTACGCAGCTAGAACTCGCTCAAAATGCTCGTCACGGATATCGCCGTTTAGCGATCTCAATGGTTTTAGCTATCATCACAATTGGCTTCACAATTTGTTGATTGCTAGCTCGATGAACGGTCGCCAAACCCTTCAAAGTGGTTGATCCACAAAATCCGTTAGAACCAGACCGAATCAGCCTTCGAGTTTTATCAAAGAATTCGTGGTTATTGGGGTGTAGAAAATAAAGTTCACTATGTTCGCGATGTTACTCAAGGAGAAGACAAATCTAGAATTCGTACCTTACCATTACCTCAGATTTTAGCGATCGCACGTAACTTAGCTCTCAATTTATATCGAGATTCTGGATTTGACAATATGGCTCAGGCACAACGTAAATGCCAATTCAGTTTAAAACAGATTGCTTCTCTTTTTAGAATGAAATAGCCCTGAAGGGAAAAGTAATATTCTCATAGATTCCATAAGCGTTAACTGATACTATTCCATTGTCTATTTTTCCGACGCTTCCTAAATATTGCCTGGCTACATAATCTGTTTTTTTTCCTTTCTTTCTATCTCCTGTTTCATCAATAATTACTGTGATTTTCTGATTTTTTAAAGCTTCTAGAGTTAAAGTTAATCTTTTCTCTTTTAATTTTGTTACTGACCAAGGTGAATTGGCTAAAAAATGGTGCAATGATTGAGATGATTTAATTCCTACTACCTTTGCTATTTCTGGTAATGATTTTCTTTTTATTGGTGAGATGATTCCTTGATGTAAATATTTAAAACATTCATAATTTCTTACATCATCAAATAAGTCATTATAAGCAGAGCAATATCGATCTATGATGGAAACTGTCGGTCTTGGCGATCTCTTTAAATGCTTGAGAATATGTAGTTCTACATCCATTGCTCTATCTAACTCACAGCTAAGCTCGAACTTTTTTTATTGTAGTTCAATTCTCGGAAAGTGACAGAAGAGGGATAAGTACCATTCCGCGAATCCAGTAAGGCTTTTAGTTGCGAATTTTGAAAGTTGCGATCGAGATATTCTTTGGTTGTTTGTCGGCTAATCTTACCGAAGGTACGTGTTAATAGCTTGTAGATCGGATTCAAAAAACTCGGTAATGATGAGGACATCGCCTCAAGTTCACTCCAAGTCTGAATTTTTTTGAGATCTGCAAAGTATCTTTTGACGGCTGCTTCCTCTTCTGGAAACATCTCGATCAGATCGAACTGATATTTTTGCGGATCGGCAGATACTTCAAAGGTAAAGTCGGGATAGACAAATACATCAAACGGATCTGGCATTTTATTCCAGCGGAGTTTTCCCTCTCTTCAATGAAATATGTATGCTGAAATTGCTTTTTGCGGGGATTTATCGTTTACATTGGAGAAAATGCACCTTTTTCTCGTCTCTGACTGAAGAAGCACACAATCCGTCAATTGTGACTCCCAAACCCCAGCCAAGAATTGGATAGACACTCCAGAAATAACGAGGTGTAGTAACGAAATTGAGCAATACTAGAAATACACTGACAGCTAAATAAGGAATTAGATGGAATCTGATAAATACTTTTCTCCTTTTTGCTCGTTTTTGGTTGGCTTCTTGTCGCTCTAACCAAACTTTTTCTGCTTAGCAGTGGGAGATACAACCTATCTCGATTACAAAAAAATCCTCGACAAAAGAGCCGAATATGGACCGATTGGCAATGGGGGAAATGGACTAATTCTACATAGCACCTTAGCCCTTGATGCCGACAATGGACAACCAATAGGATTACTAACAGAAAAACTGTGGCATCGAGAGCATGAAGAAAAAGGGGAAAATCTAACGAAGAAACAGAGGAAGAAAAAACAAGCAGAAGCCAGAAAACGCCCAATTGAAGAGAAAGAATCTTATAAATGGATAGAAGCTCTCAAAGAAGTCGAAAAACTCTTAAAAATCTCCGTTCCAGAGCCTACAAGGCCCAAAATTATCCATGTATTTGACCGAGAAGGGGACATTGCGGAAGTCTTTGCTCAAGTCAGTAAAACCTCAAATACAGGGTTAGTAGTAAGAGCAGCACATAATCGAGCACTTGAGGGAGAAAACAGTTATCTATGGTCATGGCTACCATCCCAACCGATCAAGATGGAAGTAGCGATAGAACTAGCCAAAACCAAACAGAGGACAGAGCGAATCGCAGTTTTGGCAATTAGATATGCACCTATTAAACTTCGTAGTCCCGCCAGAATTAAAGAACCAGAATCTTTTGAAGTTTATGGGGTTTATGCCGTAGAAATTGACCCCCCAGAGGGCTGTGAACGCGTAGAATGGATGATCTTGACTACAGAACCCGTTACAAATGAGGAACAGGCACAAACCATTTTACGGTGGTACACTTACCGTTGGCGAATTGAAGAATATCATAAAATTCTCAAGTCAGGATGTAAGGCGGAAAGCTATCGTCTATCTGGAAATAGTATGCAGGTATTATTAGGATTTTTAACAAATATTGCGGCACAATTGTTAAAAATGACTTATTTAAATCGAACCGAACCAGAAGCACCGGCATCTTCGGTTTTAAATGAGGTACAACTTGAGGTTTTAGCTGCCAAAGGAAGAAAATCAGTCCCCGTAGTAGATTTGACGGTAGCCTGGGCGATGCAAGCTGTAGCTCGTTTGGGCGGTTACTTGAGTCATCGAAAGAAAAGTAATATTGGTATTACCGTTTTATGGCGCGGATTTTTAGAATTGCAATCTTTGTGTGAAGGATGGCAATTACGCTCCCATTTTAAAGTTTAGGAGGGAGTTGATTGCTACGAGGTGCGGGAGTAGGATAAGGATTTGGTTAGCGAACTTTATTACATAATGAATTAGGACTTTTTCTGGTCTTAACTATGCCCAATGCCCGTCAACAGAAGGATGTAGCCAGTCGTCTAGATGAACTTAAACATCTTCTCAAACAACTCCAACAAGATATTGAAGACATCCGCTCTGAAGGAGAAATTGCTCCGTCTGGTTGTTGGATTGTCCGTTACCAAGCCAAAGGACAAAAGGGGGGTCGTTATTGGTATTACAAATGGATGTCCCATGAACCGATTTTTGTCACCAAAAATGGGACTCCATCTCGTCATCGATATTTAGGCAAAGCTGGAAGTAAAGATTATTTGAACGCGGTTGAAGCTCTATCTCGTCGTGGCCGAATTGAAGCATTGGAGCGAGGGATGAGTACACTTTCAATGGGGTTGGAGGATTTGGTAGAGGAAGCATCAAGATTCAGCAAAGGTTAGCGAACATTGTTACCTAACTTATACTCTTTTCCAAAGATGCCGTGAAAAGTCAGCGCCAAATACAGGGTTCTTCTTTGGTTTCTGTTCTCAAACGTACTTTGCCACCATCTAAACTAATTTCAGTTACTTGTGCTTCACATTCTCCATCGTTAAATTGATGTCGATGAACTAATCTCTGCTGAGTTCTGCCTGAAACTCTCATTCCTGTATAACGTAATACATCTTCTGCTGCGTTTTCGTAGGATACATTGGCACTGGCTCTAAGACAACATTCAATCAAATACGGGCTAATTCTTTGATGAGGCTTAATTTTTAAACGATCTGCTTGTTTCTCGCTAATTGGTAATTTTCCAATAATACTTTTTAGATTTCTAGTTCTTCCTGATGTTGTTCCTGTAGCTTTTGAGATGAAAAAAATCCAATTTGAGGACTAATATACTGGAGCGTTTGTTTTCTTACTGTTTCTTCTATTTTGCTTAAGGTTTCTACTTGTTCTGGCTCGGTCTGTTTGTAGAGAATTTTGGCGAGCGCATTGATATGTCTTTTTAGCTCTTTTTCTTCTTCTGGTGTCATCTATTTATTGTTTCTAAATTTCACCTCCATTTTATCTTTAAGGGGAGTGTACTTTTCTATTTAGTTCATTTGTTCTAACGAAATTGACTTGCTCCCGATCAATTCAGCGATCAGCTCTGCTGGTGCGCTCCGCGCAATCGCCCGTTCTCGGATTCACCAAAAGAGGGCAAGAGCCCATTTAATTCTGAAAGTTACAAAAGCGGATATACTCAAGATATCGACGATGGTTAAAACCTGACTCAATTAACTAATCTGATGGAAAATCGTTAATAATCTTTGTCACTACTTGTTTAAGAGCAGTCAAATCACCACCAGGCTCAAGTATTGACCAGACGGTATTGAGGTCTATCTTCCAGTAGACGTGGGCTAACAAGTTACGAAAGTCAACAATGTCACGCCACGGAATTTCAGGGTGTTGCTGCTTTAGCTCGTCTGGCAACTGGTTAACAGCTTCCCCGATAGTTTGCAGTCGAAATAGAGTACCATCTTGCAGCGAAGGAGTATTAAAGAACTCTTCTTTACCTACGCCAATATAAGATTCTATCCTCTCAATGGCACTGAGAATATCCTGAAGAAAAAGTAGAGTTTTTCTTTTGTTTTTCATTCATGTTGTCCTCCTACAAGTTTTCCAAAGGAATTGCCTCTTCTAACACTTCATCGCGCATCATTGGATGAAGTACAGTGCTTTGGGCAACGTCTACTTCACACCCCAGCAGTTCTGACAAGGCGCGAATCAGACGAATTAAGTCAAAGACCGTTTGTTCGGAGGAGACATCAATTAGAAAATCAACATCACTGTCTTCCGATGCTTCCCCTCTTGCTACCGAGCCAAAGACTCTTATGTTCGGTGCATGATGACGTTTTGCCAACTCTAGTATGTCATCGCGATAAGCTCTTAGTTGTTCTATTTCCATAGATAAAACCTAATTTACCAACATTTTGATGGTTATATTGTTTTAAACCAACTATGTAACTTCATAAAGACAAAAACACTTATTCTGACTTTTTCTTGTTTACATAGTTAATGTGTCCCTTCTTAAAGTAGTTATTCTTCATCCAGAATTTTATACACTGTAGACCGCCCTATTCTAAGTTGCTTGGAGATCGCAGTTGCCCCTATTCCCTCTTCATAAAGACGAATTACTTTATCGCGATCAATACTTCTTTTCCTACCAAACTTAACCCCCTTGGCTTTAGCTTCAAGCCTCCCCTCATTAGTGCGCTCTAGGATTCTTGCACGTTCTGCTTCTGCTACAGCAGATAAGATAGTTACGACCATTTTTCCCATCGTGCCTTCGGTGCTGATGCCATCATCGAGAAATCTTACAGCTACTCCCAGACTATCGAACTCTTTGATTAGGTTTATCATATCTGCGGTATCTCTACCCAAGCGATCGAGTTTGGTTACGAGTATTACATCCTCCTTCTCAACTTTGACCTTGAGAAGTTCTAACCCTTGACGCTCGCCAGCACTGCCCCCAGAAGTTTTATCGGTGAAGATGCGATTTTTTCTCACCTTTGCATCTTTGAGAGCTTTGATTTGAAGAGCGAGAGATTGTTGGGAGGTGGAAACACGAGCGTAGCCGAAGAGTCTCATAGAAAGTGTCCAATAAATCGATTAATAGACTGTACTGTACAGTAATAGCATAAAAAAGATTTAATAGACACACTTTTGGGGCGGTTTTGGGATGTCTATTAAGTTATAAATTAGTAGACAGGTACTTATTTGATTATCCATCGCTTTGACCTTTCTTCAGAACCCTCAATTACTCCGACTAGCCCTGCTGCAACACTACCCTATTTATCAATAAATATAAGTTTGGATTAAGCCTCTAAACACAGAAAAACAACATCACCAAAAATCTCACTAAGAAATTAAGGAAATAATAATTAATCTCAAGTTAAATAGTTTTTACGTATTATTATGTAGAAATGTAGAAACGAATTATACAATTTTAGAATTCGTTCGCAGCAGATAATAACAAGAAGTATCTGCCTAAAACTTAATTGTAGATAGGCTTATGAATCTAGATCGCGTCTGCCAAACTGTTAACTGTCAACTGATTGAAAGTCAAAATCATCCGCTCAGTTCTACAGAGATTACTATTCTCAGAGGCATCTGGCAGTATCAAACCTACACTCAAATTGCGATCGCAGCAGGTTACAGTCCAGGTTATTTTACTACAGTGGTTGCTCCAGAATTGTATCAGCGTCTGGCTAAAATTATCGGCCAGCGCGTGACTAAGAAAAATTGTCGTAGGCTGCTAGAGTCGCATATATGTCAAGGAACAATTTCACCAGTCCAAGATGCAAAACAAACTACAACTATACTTAACATTGATCGGGATACACTGCCATGCTATCCCAGTGGTTCAGTGCCTTTAAACTCCCCCCTCTACCTCAAACGCTCTTGGGAGTCACGGATCGAGCGCGAAATCGAGAAGCCAGGGGCATTAGTTAGAATTAAAGCTCCTAGAGAAATGGGCAAAACCTCATTAATGCTGAGAAACCTGGACTATGCTAAGCATTTGGGCTATCAGACAGTGAGTTTGAATCTAGAACAAGTAGAAAATTCAATTTTAAATGATTTGAATCTGTTTCTGCGTTGGCTGTGTGCCAATATATCTCGTCTACTCCAGCGCGAACCAAAGCTAGAAGAGTATTGGGATGAAGATTTGGGCAGTACAATTAGTTGTACTCTTTATCTTCAAGACTATATACTAGAGTCCCTCGACACTCCCTTGGTTTTAGCATTGGATGAGGTAAATAAGATCTTTGAGCATCCTCAAGTAGCCAAAGATTTTTTACCTTTGTTGCGTTCTTGGTACGAAGAAGGGAAAAGACTTGTTGTTTGGCAAAAGCTACGTTTAATTGTGGTTCATTCGACGGAAATCTATGTACCTTTGCAATTAGACCAGTCTCCATTTAATGTTGGTCTACCGATTCGGTTAGATGACTTTAATTTAGAAGAAGTAGAGCAATTAGCGCAACGCTACGGGCTTGAATGGAAAGATGGAACGCAAGCCAGCAGGCTTATGTCTCTGGTAGGCGGACACCCGGCATTAATTAACCTGGCACTATATTATCTTGGTCGCGAAGAAATGACCCTATCGCAACTACTAGAAACTGCTCCCACTGCTACGGGAATCTACGCCCACCATTTACAGCGTCATCGAATGACTTTAGAAAAAAACCCCGAACTAGCACAAGCTCTCGACCGCGTTTTGAGCGTTAGCGAACCCGTTGTGTTGGCTCCCATTAATAGTTATAAGTTAGCCAGTATGGGGCTAATTAAGCAATCGGGGGATAAAGCGATCGCCAGTTGCGAACTCTATCGACAGTATTTCAGCCAAAATGTACGGCAAAATCTTCTTCATCAAGCATCTCTTTTGTAACCTAATGGTTACTTGCTAGCTTCAAGGGAGTTATTTCCAATTATATAATTTTTTATGAGTTTTTCCATGAGGTTTATGAGTTTGAGCCAATAGAAATACAGATAATATCAAAACTTAGATGTTAAGTGGTTAACGATAAGCCTTATGTTCCAATATGAAGTTTGGATTCCTTACACTTGCTAAGACCAGAGTTCTTGTATTTACCTTCAGTCGAGGTAACTAGAAAAGAGCAATGTTCGTTAATTAATGTTTAAATTAAATTACTCGACAAATCATGAATCAATCACCCGCTCCCTATAACATTCTCAGCCCGAATAAAAAACTTTCTCAACTGATCGCCAAATCGTGGCTCGATGGAAACAGAATTCCTCTTGGCGATCGCAATTTTCTAATAAGTAACGATATTCTATCTGCAAAAGAAGCTGCATTTTTTGAGATTATAGTCGACCGAGAGCCTCCAGGACCTCCATACGAAGGTTACATAAATGCAGTGACCCGAAAAATTGCTATACCCTATCCTCAACGACCCAATGAAATTACGAATGAAGCTTTAAAGAGTTGGATTGATAGCCCCTCAGATTCCCCTCCTTGGATTCCAGATGACGAACAGTTGAGGTTTTTAATTCCCCTGACAACAAACTTTGTTGGGGAATAGCAACAAAAATTGGTTGAAGTTTTTTTGACATTCAATCGATTCACGTTCGTTAAATTCAAAGGCGTTGTAATTCAGATAAAGGATAAAAGTCATGGCTTTCAATTTTGTTAATTCCAATAAAAAACTTTCTCAATTAATTGCTAAATCGTGGTTGGATGGACAAAGGCTTGAAATCAATAAAAAATGGTTGCTAGAGCAAGGTTTCATCTCTCAGGAAGAAGCTCCGTATTATGACGATGAGATGATTTTGGTAGAGCAAACTCCATCTGAAAATCCAGATCCAAAGCATCCCAATGGACCTAAATACATCGGTATTATGACTTTAAAAGAAGAAGGAAAATTACATAAATATATACCCTATCCCGAACGACCCGATGCCGACTTAGTAAGTGATGAGGTCTTAGAGGAGTGGGTTAATAGCGACCCAGACTCCGCTCCTTGGCTGCCTCCTAACCCATATATACCCTACACTTGCTAAAACTAAAACTAAATTTTGCTTGAAGCGGGTGAGTAATTTAGGCAATAAAACTCTTCCTTAGACGATATGAGTCAATATGTTAAACAGACCAAAAGTCCAAAGAAGTTTTCACTCTTTAAGCTGGAAAACTTCTTTGGACTCAAAAAAATTACTTTTGCTATCTGAAAGAGATTCTGTTTTGTTGAGTGGTCATCTCAACGAACTGCTAATACCTTTATTGGACGGCTGTCATACGGTTGATGAAATTGCTGACCTGCTGCAAGAAAAGGCATCTGCTGCGGAGGTTTACTATGCTCTAATGTTGATGGAAAAAAAGGGCTACATTGCTGAAAGTGATGATACCTTACCATCTAACTTAACTATCTTTTGCGAGCATTTGAATGTTGCCCCCATCCTAGCCTATCGTCGGTTGCAAGCAACTAAAGTAGGAATTAAAACTCTAGGTTCACATCTTCCCGAATCTGAAATCAAAACTATACTCGAATCGATGCAGATTCAGGTTGCTGAAGTTGGAGACATTGCAGACATAGAGATTGTATTAACCGACGACTACTTGCAAGACGACTTGAAAACTTTTAATGAGGAAGCTTTGCGCCTTGGGCGACCGTGGATGTTGGTTAAACCATCAGGCACTATTGTTTGGATAGGTCCGATCTTTATCCCCAGGCAAACAGGCTGTTGGCAGTGTCTGGCTCAACGCTTGGGAAACAACAGACTAGTGGAAAAGTATCTCGAAAAACGGGGAGACATTTCATCCCCTTTCCCTCCTCCTTTGGGTTTCACCTCCTCTAGTTGGCAAACTGCCTTGGGTATGGCAGCTACTGAAATCTTCAAATGGATTGTTCTAGGGGAGAATGAACTGTTAGCAGGAAGCTTAATAACCCACGATGTTCTGACTCTAAAAACTCAAAATCACACTTTGGTTAAGCGTCCTCAATGTCTAAGCTGCGGAGAAATGGTCGCTGAGTTTAATAGAGAACCCTCACCTATTATTTTAAGACATCAGAAAAAAACTTTTACGGCAGATGGTGGACATCGTTGTTTATCCCCAGAAGAAACGCTGAGAAAATATCAGCACCATATTAGTCCCTTAACAGGAATAGTCCGAGAGCTAAGAAAAATACCTCAAAACTCCAATAATTTAGTTCATACTTATGTAGCCAGACATCATTTCTCGACGATATTTGATGATTTGAAAGTCTTACATCATATTGGGGGCAGAAGTGCGGGTAAGGGAATGAGCGATCGCCAGGCAAAAACTAGTGCCTTGTGCGAAGCTATAGAACGCTATTCTGGTGTCTTTCAGGGCGATGAAATTAGGTGTACGGGTAGTTATCAGCAAATAGGCGATCGCGCTATTCATCCCAATGACTGTATGAATTTTAGTTTAGAACAATATAACCAGCGTCAGGAATGGAATCGGAATTGTTCTAGCTGGTTTCAAAGAATTCCCGAACCTTTTGATGAAGAAAAAGAAATTGAATGGTCGCCAGTTTGGTCTTTAACTAAGCAGAAATTTAAGTATTTGCCGACTGCTTACTGCTACCACGGGTATGGTAACAAACAAAGACCTGATTGTTGGGCTGACTCCAATGGCTGTGCAGCAGGCAACACTTTAGAATCGGCAATCTTACAAGGTTTTATGGAATTGGTCGAACGAGACTGTGTTGCTCTATGGTGGTATAACCGCCTCAAAAAACCGAGGCTCGATCTAGATAGCTTTAACGAACCCTATTTCTCAGCCTTAAAGAAACATTACCAAGTGAGCGATCGCGAACTTTGGGTATTAGATATTACTAGCGACCTTAAGATCCCTGCCTTTGCTGCTATCAGTCGTAGACGCGATTGGGCTAACGCCCAGCAGACTGATCGCCAGGTTGAAGATATTGTTTTAGGTTTTGGCGCACATTTCGACCCCAAGATCGCAATTAGCAGAGCCTTAACTGAGGTTAATCAGATTCTACCCAACGTTTCATCTGTTAAAGCAGACGGTACTACCCTGTATCCTAACTCTTCAGATCCTCTCGCGGTTAAATGGTGGAAAACAGCAACTTTGAAAAATCAACCCTATCTTGAAGGCGATGAAAGTGTTCCTGCCAGAGTGGCTACTGATTATCCCCAATTTAAAAGCGACGATCTGCTGGAAGATGTCATAAACTGCCAGAAAATTGTCGAGCAGAACGGCATGGAAATGCTAGTACTAGATTTAACTCGTCCTGATATCGGATTAAAGGTAGTTAAGGTAATCGTTCCAGGAATGCGTCACTGGTGGAGACGTTTGGGAAAAGGAAGACTGTACGAAGTTCCCGTGAAAATGGATTGGCTAGAAAAACCATTGCCAGAACATCAACTGAACCCCTTTCCCATGTGGATGTAAACCACGCTGTTGAAACCTTTAGTTTCTAGGTTAACTGTTCGAGAGATTAGGGAAATAAATTGCTGGTCAACAAAAACTATTATTTTCTATGTGGATGCGGTTTAAGACCAAATACTGAAAATTAACTTTTATCTTATGAATAGTAAATATAAAATTATTGATGCCGATACTCACGTTTTCGAGCCTTTGAATATGTGGGGAGAGTATTTGGAATCTGAATATAAAAGTTTTGCCCCTTCACCCGATATGAAGATTGGGGGAGAAGATATTTACGGTCGAGTTTCCCAGCAAGCAGCGTCGCGATGGGCGCAGCAAATCCTTCAGGTTTACCCAGAGGCCAAGACCGAGGGTTTTACCAACCAACTGCATCTTTCGACCATGAAACAAATGGGAGCAGATATTTCATTTATTTATCCCACGGTGGGGTTATTTATTCTGGCAATGGATACCATGAAACCGACTGTAGCTGGAGCTTTTACCCGTGCTTATAATAATTGGCTATATCAATTTTGCAACTATGCCCCCGAGCGACTAAAGGGTGTAGGACTAGTCAATCTTCATGCTCCAGAAGAAATGGTTGCGGAACTGCATCGTATTGCACGGCTTGGCTATCTGGCAGTCTGTCTGCGCCCCAATCCAACCAAAGGAAGGACACTAAGCGATTCTGCTTACGAACCGTTTTGGTTCGCTTGTGAAGAATTGGGAATAGCAGTGGCAATTCATGAAGGAACTCATAGTCGCCTACCAACCACAGGAGCAGATCGCTTTGACAGTCGATTTGCCCAAAGAGCCTGCTCTCATCCAATGGAGCAAATGATGGCTCTACTGTCTTTGATTGAAGGGGGTGTATTAGAACGTCACCCTAACCTTCGGGTGGGATTTCTAGAATCTGGCTGTAGTTGGCTTCTATACTGGCTGTGGAGACTAGATGAAGAGTATGAATCCCACTATTGGGAAGTAAAGGATAACGTTAAAATGTTGCCTTCAGATTATTTTCGTCGTCAGTGCTATGTTGGGTTTGAGTTGGGCGAACCTTATCTAGAGCAGGTAATTGAGGCGATCGGTTCGGATCGGCTACTTTTTGGCTCTGATTATCCTCACGTTCATTGGGGAAGACAACAAGAAAAGGGAAAAGAGAAGCCCGGTCATTTGGACATCAAGCAGTCACTTGTAGAACAGCTACCCCAGGAAACAGTATCGAAAATTCTCTGGAATAATCCCGCACGTTTCTACGGCATAGACTAAAGAATTTCTTAGCTTGAAAGCCAGCAGAGTAAATGTAAAATTAAAACAACTTTAGTTCGGGATAAGAGAAATTATCGGTGAGGTTCAAACCTTACCCGACTAGCGAAATTATATCTGGTAGCTCTTAGGTCTTAGCTTGGGAGCAATCTCTATCAAATCCATCCCTTGAAAAATTTTAACTAAAAAGCATTTGTTAAGTCTTATCAAATAGGGTTTTTAGTTTAACAAAGTGTCGTACAGAATTCCCCATCTTCTTAAGTTGTGGGATGAATGCACGACAAATAACAAACTGCGCAGCATCCAATCAAGATTCTTTTCCACCTGACTGATTATCAATATACTGTTTGATGACTTCTAATGGTGCGCCGCCACAAGAAATAATACACTTGGAGTCATGCCATAATTTAGCATTTTTCCCCCAGTAATGTTGAGCTATTTCCTGGGGGTATTTTTTTCTCAAAATCCTACTACTTGCAGATTTGAGAGAAGATACCAAATTAGAAATATTGTTATTTGGATGTAAGTCAATAAGCAAGTGCAAATGGTCAGCTTCACCCTCGCAATTAGACAAAATTGAGTAGTTAGATTCTAGAATTCTTTGAAATACTTTTTTGGCATCCTTAATCATCTCCTTAGTCAAAACTTGGCGACGATATTTAGTCACAAAAATTACGTGCAAGTGAATAGAAAAAACAGAGTGTGAAGCTTTTCTTAAGCTAGTTGACATGACATCGACTGATTGTGATATGCTTTATCTTATCGACTGAAACATTAAATCTATTAAATCACATATGGCACTTAGAAGATACACATTTCGGCTGTACCCAAACAAGACTCAAGAAAGAGAATTGTTTGCTGCTCGTCGTCTTCATGGGTATCTCTATAATGCTTGTATCGCTCATCGCCGCTTTGAGTGGAAGAAAAATCAAAAAACTG
>NZ_KB235920.1:0-82345 GCF_000332195.1 Pleurocapsa sp. PCC 7319 | reverse complement strand
AGAGGACAAGCAAAATCTTGGTGTACTCCAACTACGTTAACCATTGTTTATAAGCCAAGCAAAAAACAGTGGTTTGCCAGTTTTACTTGTAATGTTTCAGTTGAACAAGCAAAGTTTGGTTCTTTGTCAGATTTGAAATATGAGTCAATAGTTGCTTTTGATTTGGGTACTGCTACTGCTATTACTTGCTTTGATGGTAAAAAGTTTGAGGAAGTATCTAATCCTCGTTTTACGAAAAATACAGAGAAGAAAGTCAAGCAAGAATCAAAAAAACTCAGAAGAAAACGCGCACCAAATAGAAAGAAAAGCATAAAAGCTTCAAATCGTTGGAAAAAAGCACGAAGACAAGTATCAAAATTACAGCGCAAAGTGGCAAATCAGCGTGCCCGATTGGCAGCACAAAATTACCTCAGACATAGCAAGTCGTCATGACATCGGGGTAACTGAAAAGCTAAATACCAAAGGCTTAACACGCAAAGCAAGACAAGGTAGCAAACGTAAGAAGCGCGAAAGTGCGGTCTTGGGGGTTTCCCCCCATGAGCAACTTTCGTAAGAAGCAGAAAGCAGGACTTAATAAGTCTATACTTTCTGTTGGCTTTGGCACTCTTAACCAAATGATTGCTTACAAAATTGAAGCCAAAGGCGGTTTGCTACTTCGATTAAACACGAGAAGAGTCAAACCTAGTCAAAGATGCCCTAAATGCGGGACGGTACATAAAGACTGGGCTAACTTGTCTAATCGCTATCATATTTGTGATAGCTGTAATTTTGAAATTGAACGTGATCGAGGTTCTGTACTTGTCATGTATAACGTTGCTACAAACCAGCAACAGGGGTGTGGGACGCATCTCTCAGACAGTGGATGTCTAAGCTCTACTTCCTTGACTAGTAAGCGTAAGCATACTGGCTCGATGAAGCAACTTGGGCAGATGAAACGTCAAAAATCACAACGCAATTCCAAGGTTCATGGGAAACCCCATCGCCTTGCGTTGGGGTAGTTCATCTCGAACTCTTGGGGAACAAGAATAATCTGAGAATTTCCATATATAGCGGTTCTCGTATTAATGAGATACATCTTGGTGGAGTCAGGGGATAGGGAATAGGGAATAGGGAATAGGGGTTTTCAGGTTTTTGACTAAGTTTATATTTTTACCTCACTTATTTGAGAACCGCTATATTGCTCGATAAAAATTTAGGAGACTATGATGGTCATTGCTACAGGCTTAAAGCAACAGGTTCAAATCGGTTCTACTCAATTGTTGATTAATAATAAATGGGTAGAAAGTGTTTCTGGAAAACGGTTTGAAACTATTAATCCAGCAACAGGAGAAGTAATCTGCGATCTAGCCGAAGCAGAGGCTCGCGATGTTGATCGCGCAGTAGAGGCAGCTCGCAAAGCTTTTACTACTGGAGATTGGAGACAAATGTCTGCCACTCGTCGCGGTGAATTGCTCTATAAACTAGCTGACTTAATAGAGCAGAATCAAGAAGAATTGGCACGAATCGAGACATTGGATAATGGCAAGCCTCTAAATGAATCGCTGAACGTAGATTTACCCCTAGTTGTTTCTATCTATCGCTATTACGCTGGCTGGGCAGATAAGATTCAAGGTAAGACAATCCCCGTTAACGGTTCTTACTTTTGCTACACGCGACACGAACCAGTAGGGGTAGTGGGAATGATTATTCCCTGGAACTTTCCGCTGGTGTTACAGGCTGTCAAGATGGCACCAGCCTTAGCTACAGGTAACACTCTGATTCTAAAACCTGCCGAACAGACTCCATTATCTGCACTGCGTATAGGGGAGCTAATTCTCGAAGCTGGTTTTCCTCCTGGAGTGGTTAATATCCTCCCTGGTTATGGTCCGACTGTCGGTGGAGCGATCGCAAACCATCTGGATATTGACAAAGTCACGTTTACAGGGTCGGTTGAGGTAGGACGACAGATTTTGTCAGCAGCAGCTAATAGCAATTTGAAGCGCGTTACATATCATCTCAGCGGGAAGAGTCCTAATATTGTCTTTGCGGATGCCGATCTCGAACAGGCAATTGAGGGAGCGCACCTCGCGCTTTTTTTTAATCAGGGACAAGTTTGTACGGCAGGATCGCGTCTCTTTGTAGAGGAAAAGTGTTACGACGAGTTTGTAGCCAAAAGTGTTGCCAGAGCCAAACAGCGTAGGGTCGGCGATCCCTTCGATCCTAAGACCGAGCAAGGACCACAAATAGATAAGACTCAGTTTGATAAGATTAGGCATTACATAAGGTCGGGAGTTGATGGAGGAGCCAAACTCTTATGCGGTGGCGAGCGAGTGGGCGATCGCGGTTATTTTATTCAGCCAACCGTCTTTGCCGATGTCCAAAATCAGATGGAAATTGCCCAAGAAGAGATTTTTGGTCCAGTAATGAGCATTATCAAGTTTCGAGACCTTGATGATGTAATCAAGCAAGCCAATGCTACACCTTATGGACTAGCCTCGGCAGTTTGGACTAAGGACATCGCCAAAATGCACGCAATCGCTAGTGGAATTCGCGCTGGAACTGTTTGGGTAAATTGCTACGGTGTTCTCGATCCTGCTGCTCCAGCAGGAGGGTTCAAGCAGTCTGGAGTAGGGCGTGAATTGGGTGAATATGGCTTGCAACAATACACCGAGATCAAAACGGTAACTGTAAAATTATAGAACTGTAAGCTACAGTGTCTCGGTCTTTTGACCAACGGTCACAGCAGCGCAAAAGTGTGGTCTTGGGGGTCTCCCCCCTTCGGGTTCAACAGTTTGCTTATGCCGGGGAACCCGTCCACCGCAACTGTCTCACCATGAGCAACTTTTGTAAGAAGGCTCCGTCGTTTTATTTATCCTCGAATGGGGACGGCGGAGTAATCTGTGACTCATCGATCGTAGTTGGCAGTGAAAATAATTCAAGCGGTATTTCAGAAATGAAACTATGAACATTCTCACTGGCTATCGAATTATTGCCAAAATCTACGAAAGTGCTAATTCACTGGTCTATCGAGCTATTCGCGATCGGGATGATCAACCTCTTATCCTCAAGATTCTTAAAAAGGACTATCCCGATCCGGCAGAACTTACCAGATACAAGCAGGAATACGAACTAACTCGATCCCTAAATGTGGATGGTGCGATCGAGACTTACGGTTTGCAAAGATATCAAAACAGCTTAGTCATGCTCTTAGAAGATTTTGGTGGGGAATCTTTAAAAATTTGGATGACAAGAGGTAAGTTTACACTAGAAGAATTTTTAATCGTTTCGCTGAAAATTGTTAAATGTTTGGGTGATATTCACCAGGCTAAAGTAATTCACAAAGATATTAACCCCTCCAACATCGTTTATAACCCAGAAACCAAGCAACTTAAAATTATTGATTTTGGCATTGCTACTGTTTTATCCCAGGAAAATCCCAGGATTTACAATCCTAACCAGCTTGAAGGAACTTTAGCTTATATTTCGCCAGAGCAAACTGGCAGAATGAACCGAAAACTAGACTATCGAACTGATTTTTATTCTCTAGGTGTTACCCTCTACGAACTGCTCGCCGATCAACTTCCCTTTCAGACCAAAAATCCTCTGGAATTGCTCCATTGTCATATCGCTCAAAAACCTGTATCGCCCCATCTTTTAACAGAGAAAGAAAAGAAACAATATTATCCAAAAGCCGTTTCCGAAATCGTTATGAAGCTGGTGGCAAAAACGCCAGAGGAGAGATATCAAAGCATACGGGGAATACAAGCCGATCTTAAAACCTGTCTGCAACATTTACAGGCAAGCGAGCGAATTCCCGAAATAACCGTAGCACAACAAGATATTTCGGATCGATTTCAAATTCCACAAAAACTCTATGGTCGAGAAGTAGAAGTAAATCGACTGTTGACTACTTGCGAGCGAGTCAGTCAAGGCAAGACAGAGATGTTACTCGTGGCTGGTTATTCCGGCATCGGTAAGTCGGTGTTAGTGAATGAAGTTTACAAGCAGATCGCACAACAGCGAGGATATTTCATCTCTGGTAAGTTTGACCAGTTTAAACGAGATATTCCTTATTCCGCCCTGATTCAATCATTTCAAGAATTAATCCGACAGTTGCTGACGGAAAATGAAACAGTATTACAAGCTTGGAAACCAAGGCTTTTAGAGGCTCTGGGCAATAATGGTCGAGTCATCTCAGATGTAATTCCCGAACTAGAACTAATTATCGGTAAACAGCCATCAGTACCAGAAATGGGTTCTAGTAAGTCTCAAAATCGGTTTAACTTGGTTTTTCAAAGATTCGTTGGCGTTTTTACTAAAAAAGAACACCCTCTAGTCATCTTTTTAGATGATTTACAATGGGCAGATTTATCCTCTTTAAAGACGATTGAGCTATTGATAAGCGATACCAACAGCCAATATTTATTAATAATTGGATCGTATCGAGATAACGAAGTTGATGCAACCCATCCTTTAATGAAAACTTTGGATCGAATTCAACAGCTTGAGGATCGAGTAAATACCATCATTCTTCAGCCTATGGCGAGAAATTGTGTCAACCAATTAATTGCCGACACTCTTAACTGTTCGATAGAGAGAGCGAAGCCATTAGCAAAACTAATATTTCAAAAAACCCAAGGAAATCCCTTTTTCTTGACTCAGTTACTTCAATCTTTATATCAACAAAATTTGTTGTCATTTGACTATAATAGCGATCGCTGGCAATGGAATCTCGAGGGAATTCAAGCGATCGCCATAACCGATAATGTGGTTGAGTTAACAATCGGTAAGATTAAACAGATGGATGAGAGGACGCAAAATGTCTTAAAGTTAGCTGCCTGTATTGGTAATCGATTCGATTTGGAAATTATCTCTCTGGTCAAGGAAAAATCTCCGTCAGATACAGCTAGCGATCTCTGGCTAGCACTTCAAGAAGGTTGGATCGAGCCTCTGAGCGACGATTACAAAATTCCCCTACTTTGGCAGCAGAACGAAAAGTCTGTCGCTGGTTCAGAACTGCCGGGCATCATCCCTAATTATCCATCTTCCATACCATTTAAATTCGTACACGACCGATTTCAGCAAGCTGCCTATGCCCTAATTCCAGAAAACCAGAAACAAGCAATTCACTTCAAAGTAGGTCAACTATTGCAGTCGAAGAGCAAACAAGATAAGTCGAGGGATAATATCTTTGAAGTTGTCAATCAACTAAACATTGGGACAGAGTTAATCACCGAGCGATCGCAAAAAGATAAGCTGGCTCAATTAAATTTAATTGCTGGGAAAAAAGCGAAGAAGGCAACGGCTTATGAAGCTGCCCTTAAATATTTAGAGGTTGGTCTCACACTCCTGTCATCAGATAGCTGGGAAAGTCAGTACGATCTAACGCTGGCTCTCCATGTAGAAATGATAGAAGTGCAATACATAAACACCCAGTTCGAGCGAGCCGAACAGCTTTCTACTATTGTTCTACAGCAAGCTAGAACTCTTATAGATAAAGTCAAAGTGTTGGAACTTAAGATTCATTTTTATATGGCTAAAATTCAATTCCAATTAGCCATAGATGTTGCGCTTCTGGTTCTGGCTCAGCTTGGGGTAATATTACCTCAGAATCCAAGCAGACAGAGAATTAACGAAGAACAAAAATCGCTAGAATTGCTTTTGAAAGAGCGACAAATTGAAGATTTATTCGATCTGCCAGAAATGACTGATCTCAACAAGCTTGCAGCGATAAGAATCTTACTAATTGTTACTCCTGCTGCGATTATTACTAATTGTCGGCTGTATTCTCTGGTGACATTAGTCGCAGTCAAACTCTGTATTAAATATGGAAATTCTCCTCAAGCGTCTGGCGTGTATATTTTTTACGGTAATTTTTTGTGCGGAATCGCCAGAGATATTGATTCGGGATATAAGTTTGGTCAACTCTCGTTGAAGCTGTTGGAAAAATTTAAGAGCCGAAAATTCAAATGTTTGGTACTTCACTACAGCAATGGATTTATTCGGCATTGGCAAGAGCCGATGAGAAATATTATCAACAGCATTGAGGAAGGTATTTATTTGGGACTAGACAACGGAGATCTAGAATACGTTGCTTATAGTGCTTCAGCTTATTGTCTGTTTTTTATGTTTACAGGACATAATCTGAAAAAAGTAAATCAAAAATATCAAGAGTATCTTAATTTTGTAGGTAAATTAAAACAAGAATATACTTTGTCTTACATGAAAAACTGTAGGGGAATCGCTTTCAATTTACAGAGAGAAAATGCTGAAACCCCTAGAATTGTTGCAGGTAATTCTTGTGAAGAAGAAGAAAGCTTAATTAAAAAATGGACATCAAAAAAAGCTACTTGGTTGCTATTTAGCCTTTATATGTCAAAGACAATCCTGCACTATTTTTTTAAAGAATATCAGTTAGCGGTGGATAGTGGGATCGAAGCTGAGAAAAATTCAGAGAGTTCTGCTGCATATGTTGTTTCGGTGCAGCATAATTTTTACTATTCTCTGGCTCTGATTGCCTGCTGCAGTAACTCAAAGGTTGTCAAACTGCAACAAAAAGTTCTAAAGCAAGTAGCTTCAAATCAGAAAATTATGAAAAAGTGGGCTGACAATTGCCCCGAAAACTTTCAAAATAAATACGATTTAGTAGCAGCAGAAAAGGCGCGGGTATTAGGACAAAACTGGCAAGCTCAAGGACTTTACGAACGGGCAATTAAAGGGGCTAAAGAATCTGAATTTATCCAAGAAGAAGCCATAGCTTACGAACGAGCAGCAGAATTTTACCTTTCTTTGGGTAGAGAAGAAATAGGACAACTTTACCTGAAAAATGCTCATCATTGTTACAGCCGTTGGGGCGCGAAGGCTAAAGTTAGAGCTTTGTCAGTAGAATATCCTGGCTTGTTTGCTCAACAAAAGCCGCAAACCACTGAAATAGACCCGATCGAATCTACTGCTAATACAAAAACAGAAATGCTGGATTTAACAAGTGTCATTAAAGCCTCGCAAACTTTGGCTAGCGAAATTAAGCTGGAAAAATTATTGGCTAAGCTGATGAAAACTGTAATTGAAAATGCAGGGGCGGAACGAGGCTTGCTGATCTTAAAACAAGAAAATAGGTGGTTAGTTAAAGCTGAAGGAAAAGCAGATTCTAATGAGGTCAATACATTGCGATCGCTTCCTATCGATTCAGTAGAGGATGAAAAGCAAATACCTATCTTACCAGTGGCGATCGTTAATTATGTTGTCCGTACCCGAGAAAATATAGTTCTCAATAATGCTGTTGAAGCAGAACAGTTTATCCGCGATCCTTATATTGTTGCTACCGAACCCAAATCAATTCTTTGTATTCCCCTGTTAGATCGAGGCAAACTAAACGGCATTTTATATTTGGAAAACAATTTAACTACAGATGCCTTTACTAGCGATCGCGTAGAAGTCCTCAAAATTCTCTCCGCTCAAGCTGCTATCTCGATTGAAAATGCTCGTCTCTACGGACAATTGGAAGATTACAACCGCAATCTAGAGCTTAGAGTCGATGAGCGCACCCAAGAACTATCCCATACTTTGGAAATCCTTCAAGCTACCCAAGCAGAACTGATGTTTGAAAATGAATTACTTAGAAATGCAGATCATCCTTCTAACTTTGATTACCAAGTTGGGGGCAGCTTGCCGATGGATGCACCCACTTATGTAGTACGTTTGGCAGATCGTCATCTATATCAGGCATTGAAGAAGGGAGAGTTTTGTTATGTTCTTAATCCCCGTCAGATGGGCAAGTCAAGTTTGATGGTGCGGATGATACATCATTTGCACCACGAGGGATATAGCTGTGGCGCGATCGATCTCACTCGCATCGGTAGTGAGAATGTTACTCCCGAACAATGGTATAAAGGATTAGCTGTAGAACTATGGCGTAGTTATGGCTTACTTAGAAAAGTCAATCTAAAAACTTGGTGGAAAGAACAGGGCGAACTTTCTCCAGTGCAAAGACTGAGCCAGTTTATCGAAGAAATTCTACTGGTTGAAGTAGTCAGCCAAGATAATATCGCTCAAAATATAGTTATTTTTATTGATGAAATCGATAGCCTCTTGGGCTTAAATTTTCCCGTCAATGACTTTTTCGCGCTGATTCGCTCTTGTTATAATCAACGTAGTATCAATCCAGAATATCGACGTTTGACTTTTGTTTTTTTGGGAGTCGCCACCCCTAACGATCTAATTACTGACTACCAGAGAACCCCTTTTAACATTGGTCAGGCAATTCAACTAGAAGGCTTTAAAGAGCATGAAGCACAGCCTCTACTTCAGGGATTGACCGAAAAAGTAGAGAATCCCCAAACAGTTTTAAAAGAAGTGCTAGCCTGGACTAATGGTCAACCTTTTTTGACTCAAAAGCTTTGCCGACTGATCCGCAATGCTTCATCACCTATTCCTACAAATAGAGAAGCTGAATGGATTGCTAACTTAGTACAAACTAAAATAATTGAGAATTGGGAATCTCAAGATGAACCAGAACATTTAAGAACTATTCGCGATCGCCTTTTCAAAAGTCAACAATCCGAGCGACTATTAGAACTTTACCGAGAAGTATTGCATCAAGGAAAAGTTGCTTCTACCGATAGCCCGCAGGAAAAGAAATTACTTTTATCTGGTCTATTGGTCAAGCAAAAAGGAATTTTGAAGGTTCAGAACCGTATTTATAGAACGATCTTTATTTGAGCGCGGTTCGTACATCCTTGAAACGGAACTTTCAGCATACAAATGAACTAAAAAGATAATTACGCTTGAGAAATTTTTGTCATGATACAATCAAGAGTTCAAACTCTCCATTAGCAACCACCCGACCCATTTTTTGATACTCTCTACGGGTTGCCCAAAGCAAGTGCTTCATGGCGATCGCAGCACCGTCATCAGCAGCTAAAAAGGCTGCTGCTAAAGCGATATTGCGGATATTACCCCCAGCAATTTCAAACCTTTGCGCCATTAGGTCTAAATTTAAATCGGGGCTAATGGGGGTATCTGCGGGTAAGATTTTCGACCAGATACGACAGCGATCTTTAACGCTAGGAAAAGGAAATTCTAGACTGAAGTGCATTCTGCGGATAAAAGCATCGTCCAGATTACCCCGCAGATTAGTCGCAAGGATAACCATACCCCGATACTCTTCCATACGCTGTAGTAAATAGCTTACTTCGATATTGGCATAGCGATCATGGGAGTCGCGCACTTCGCTGCGTTTACCAAACAGGGAATCAGCTTCATCAAAAAATAAAATGGCATTGCTAGTTTGGGCTTCATCAAAGATCCGCGAGAGGTTTTTTTCGGTTTCGCCAATATATTTACTAACGATGCTAGAAAGGTCGATTTTATAAAGTTCTAAACCTAATTCTCCTGCAATAATATCGGCAGCCATAGTTTTACCCGTCCCAGGTAAACCAGCAAAGAAAACGTTGATTCCTTTACCCATCGCTAGCTTGCGGTCAAAGCCCCAATCTTCATAAACCAGCGATCGATATTTAAGGGTATTACAGATTTCCCGCAGGATTTGTATTTGGTCGGCGGGAAGGATAATATCTGACCATTGATAGTGAGGTCTAACTTTCTTTGCCAGCTTACTCAGTTTGCGGTTGGACTGTAGGCGACAAGCCTCATAAAGTTGACTCATAGTTAACCGTTTCGTTTCTGGTTCTTGCCAAAGGGCGAGATTGCGGGCGGTAGCTGCTGCATCTTCTATTTGTCCGCCGCTGAAGCGGAATTTACTAGCTAATTCTTGGAGTTCGGTAGTAGAATTGTCGGGCTTCGTTCCGTTTAAGTTCTGTTCCCATAGTTGTATTCGTTCTCTGGTAGTAGGATAAGGAAATTCTATCCGTAAGAAACTTGTATTTTGTAAAGCATCTGCTGGTTCCCAGACTTCGTTTCCTGAAAGAAAAGTGAGGGTATGATGTTCTGAATATTGACGCAACCATAGACTTAACCAGGGCTGTTTTTCTTCTGCCCACAGGCGATCGCATTCCTGCCAATAGATAGCTGCTTGCTGTAAGATTCCTTCACGGTGAATAAGATCGATCGCTATCTTAAACTCTGTCAGGTCAAGATTAAATAACCGTTCTCCTTCAATTACCAATAAACCCATACCTAACTTATAACAAATGGCTTCGGCTGTAGATTGTTTGCCGACACCATAAGCACCTTGGAAGTAAAAGATCGAGTTATTAATTACTTTTTTATTTTCTGTTAGTTGTATGAAACGTTGTTTGATGTCTGTGGGTAATAGTAAATCTTCTAACTCGACTGAGGGGGTTCGATATTGTGTATAGACTGAAATGCGCGAATCAATTTCGTTATTGTTTAGTAAATAGTTGACAAGGCGATCGCCTAGATTAAAATGTCTACTCAGTAAAGGCAATGAATCATCTTCTATATCTATTAGATGATATTTTAATAACGGTGCGCTGGCAGTAAAGCGTTGTCGAACTTCTAGTTTAGTTTCTAGATCGGGACAGAGTAAGTTTAAGACCAAGTCCACACTAGGTCGTTTTTTCGTCACATCCCCTTGCAGATAACCATAAGCACTTTGATAGCGTAAGTCCAATTCTGGGGCTAAACAAATTAGCAGAATATCAATAGCTGTAGGAGTAAGCTGAAATTTACGACCGAGAGAATCTAGACGCAATTCAATACCTTTTTTGCTGCTTGCTGTTTTTTTCTGAGCAATATCGGCAGATATTTTGTCTAATGCATTCTGAATTTCTTTGCTAGATAGTGGTGTTGACCCAGCAGCCCAATGAGGTACGCCAAGAGGTTTTTCTAGTAATCGCTTGAGTTCTGGTTCGGAAATATACAGCCCTTGAAAGGCTGGATCGCTTGACTGGATGGTTTGCAGTCGTTGGAGTTGGACTTGAATTAACAGATCGATGCGTTCTAGTTCTGCTAATAGATGTTGTAAAGAAGTCTTGTAATATTTCATTATTTATACGCTCTAGAAAGGCGATCGCTTTTTTTCAGAAATTAGCAAGATAATAAATAGATTTTCTTTGCTTGCATTATTTCGAGAATAATTCAATAGCGATAGAACCCTTGTTATCTTGATAAAGTGTTTTAACATCGTTCATCAAAAAGCGGACAGTTTCTCCTTGCTCTAGGTGAAAATCTCCTTTCTTTCCACTCGCTGATAAACATCCTTCTTTGTTCAGAATCACTAATGCCCCCAAAGCAGCACCAGGACAAGGCGCATTTGGGTTCTTATTAAAGTTTTGATCGCCGTCTGCTGAAAGCTCCCCTTTAGCAGATGTAGGAATATTAGTAGCAGTATTCTCTTCAGGAATTGCTATCCATCTACCGTTGGCTTTGAATTCTACAATCACCCTTTCATTTTTTTGATTAGTGTAAGATATACCTTCCCTAGAATCGGCAGGAACTGTAATAGTTGTAGTGTCTATCGATTTAGAATTAGAAGTTTCTTCAGGCTGCAAAAACTTTACGACCCCTCCTGTACCTAATATAGCTGCAATTACAGCAGCAATTCCTGTGAGGATACCTGGTAATGTAATCCAAAAATTGCTTGATTGTTGCTCGTTAGTCATGATTTTTTTTCAATTCATTGTTTGTTTAGAATTTCCTCAACTTTCAACTTCTTTAATGGCATCTTCTGGGGACACTTCACTGTAGATGACAGATATAATTGCTGGATGGTATTTATCCATCGTCATCACGTTGGTATAAACTACTTGTTTAATTAGTTCGTGGGTGAGTTTGTCATTTCCCACATCAATGCTGGTTTTATAACGAATTTCCCCATCGCTGAAGTCGAGTTCAAAGTTGCCCAAAATTATGCCGTAGTTAGCTCTGGTGATGAATTCTGAGAGTTCCTGATGTAGTTAGTCTTTGAAGATCGCACTACAAAGGTAAGTATTGAATCTGATTTGTTAATTCTTCAGGATAGGCAGCTTTGGCAAGAATTTCTAGATCGCAAATACAATCACCAACGGAAATTCTTAGTTTATGGGCAGAAACAACACCAGAAAAGTTTATTTTTTCTTGTTGACGACGGGTTGCTTCTACTAGAAAATCATCATCTTGAGAAAATAACACCCGATCAAGTTCTGTCGCTCGGTCAAGTATAATCGGATCTGGAAAGCTAGTACGTCCATCTTCTTGTACTGTCAGGACATCCACATTCCGAATTCGCAATCCATTTGTAATCCCTCGGTGAACGTTCTCATCCAGGTAAAAAGCAATACTCATTTCATTTGATGAGTCCTTCTTGACGCAGTCTTTTGGCTAAAGTTGATTCTCCAGCATCTTGGCGTAATTTTTCGCTATACTCGAAGCGTCGTTTCACATCTGCATCAATTTCCTCTTTATATTCCCAGTAATAAGCTAAAGCTGAATAAATTTGGCT
Organism: Pleurocapsa sp. PCC 7319; assembly: GCF_000332195.1. NCBI lineage: Bacteria > Bacillati > Cyanobacteriota > Cyanophyceae > Pleurocapsales > Pleurocapsaceae > Pleurocapsa > Pleurocapsa sp. PCC 7319. Next base: position 69,966 of record NZ_KB235920.1, on the reverse strand, counting down.
CATACTCAGATGAGGATACTGAAAATGTAATTCTTCTGGACTCCAACCATAAGCTTGGACAGAAGTAACTAATTCCACGACTTTCATAGATGTTCCTTTGATGAACGGAACTTGGCGATCGTCAAGTAGAATATGTTTATATTCAGTAGTTGTTGCTGAGTTCACGATCTTTGCCTATTAGATATATTCAGTTGATTTGATGCGTTACACTATATTAACGTCATTTTTGATTTACTTATCTTTATCAAGTCGAATCGATTAGGGGTAGCATTGTTCTTTCTACAATCTTACTTAAAGTATCTGGAGGTCGATATCTAGTCGCAGAGAATCGATTTAGAATATCGGCTTGTGTATCGGGTGGGAAATACCCAAATTGATTTTCTCGCTTGTCGTTATCATTACGAATAAGATGTTTGTTCATAATCTTTTAATTTACGCGTGCGATCTCCATTAATTATTTGCTTCCACTGCCAATTTAAATCCCAAGTTACTGAGAATACTACGAACGCTATTTAGTTGAGGATTGCCTTTGTCGGAAAGGGTTTTGTATAAACTCTCGCGATTGCGATTAGTAGCTCGTGCTAGTTCGCTCATGGTGCTGTTAGCTTCAATCACGTCTCGCAGTGCTAGTAAAAAAACTTCTAGGTTTTCGTCTTTTAAAGCTGCATTGAGATATTCTCTTGCTTCAATTGGATCGCTCAAAGCTTTTAGTAAATCGTCTTTATAATTTCTAGTTCTAGTCATTGCCTTGCCTCATACTTTTTTTATCCTTCAACTTGTTTTATGGCATCTTCTGGGGACACATCACTATAAATTACAGACATAATTCCCAGTTGGTATTTGTCCATCGTCATCACGTTGGTGTAAACTACTTGTTTAATTAGTTCGTGAGTAAGTTTGTCACTCCCAACATCAATACTGGTTTTATAACGAATTTCTCCGTCGGTAAAGTCGAGTTCAAAATTACCCAAAATTATGCCGTAGTTAGCTCTAGCAACAAATTCTGCGATCGCCTGTCGTTTATTCTCTGGAGCGTTGACAGGGCAAAGGGAGTAAAAGATAAATTGTTGCTGTTTGTCTCTGGCTCTAGCGTAGCAAGTCCATTTACCGCTATCGCCTTGGAATGCCATTTGTACAACAGGTTCTTGTGGGATGGGGACGAAAAACCAATTTTCTTGTTGGAAGAAATCGACCATTTCCCGATAGATTTGTCCTTCCTGGGGGATGGATTTAGAACGGGTTTCTATTTCTTGAGCGATCGCATTCATATCGATATCGGCTATTTGGGTGACAAGATTATTGATGCCCTCAAGCATTTGGTCAGCAGCTTTTTGGGTTCTGGCAGATAGGTTAATTTCTGCCCAGTCGGTAAAGAAGTTAACTATTGCTTGGGAGATTTCTTCGGTGGAAGTGGAGGCTTGGGCGATCGCCGTAGGGCTAACATAAGACCAAAGGGTACGATAGCCGATTTCCCCTGAGTCTTGTTGTTGGGTAACTGATAAAGCCAGCCAACTTTCTGTAGATAGTAAGAGGTGTTCGGGTTGTTGTTGGTTTAAGTTGAGGAGGTAGGTTGTTGCTTCATCATTATTGGTGGCGTGTTCTTGCAGTTGGGGGAGTAAGTCGGGTTTGAGAGTGGTTTCGATTTTGATGTCGGGTTGGGGGAGGAATTTTTGAGCGGAAGAGTTGCGGGCTTCTGGTTTGAGATTGAATAAGGCTTCTTTATCGATGCGTTTGTAGAGTTTGGGATCTACTTGGAAGGTAAGGCGACATTCGACGATTGTGTCGTCTTTTTTGGTTAAACATAAGACCAATTCGTGAATAGTGAGGGGAGATTTAAATGAGTCATTTAGTATTAGTTCGCCCTTTAAGAGATGACTTTTAGTTTGTGCTGTCATATAATTTTCCTACTTAAATGGAATTTATCGTCAAATGATCTTTACTAAAGTTTCCAGTTTTCTTTGTTAACATATTTTTTAGTCATTTCCGTCAAAGCTTCCCAAATAGTCACAGAATGTTGTTTCAATAGCTCAAAGCCACCGCTCATTAAACTAGTACTTTTCTCATCTTTGTTAGCACTAGGACGTGCCCAAGTAGGTGTTCTTAATCCAGTTTCATCAAGTAACTTAGTATAAGCTGCTTGCTTATCTTTCTGATTGTGTTCCCTCTGTTTAGCATGTTCAGATACATTACCTTCTGAGGATTCGATAACTCCTTCTTTTTTCATGTTTTCTATCAAGCTAGGTGCTACAGCAGGAAAGTATTCATCCAGCAGACCAATCATATGACCAAACTCATGGGCTGCGGTATTACGGCTCCAATTCTTTTTGTAATCTTGCTTGATAGTATCTGGATCATCTTTAGGCTTAATTTTTGCCTCGTCAGGAGATATAGAAGTTGAAGTTTTTATATATTTAATATCATTATTGACACCATTATTTTTAAGTGTATTTTTGATAGTATCAAAGCGTTCTTTAACAGGCGAATCTGATTGAGCAAATTCAACAATTAAAGGGTGCAAGTCGGCAAGGTAACTGTCTTTGCGGAGTTCAGAAAGACTTTTAGCGGTTATAATTAATCGAGATTCTGATTCTTTAAAAAGTTCATTTTTCCCTGTCTTAAACTTAAAATTATCAAGATTAGACAACCGCTTACTTAGTCGTTCTCTATCACGCTCATAAGCTGGAATAATATTTGTCGTGTATTCCTGCTCAACAAGATGAGGGTTTTTAATCTTATCTTGAGTGTCAAATTCTTGAAACATACCCGTTATCTTAGATGCTTCTACACCTGAAGCTCCTCCTGCACGCATACGAGGGTTTTTTCCTTTCTCCATAAAGGCTTTTGTTACATCGATTTTCCAGTCAGCCTTACTTTCTTTTACTTGCTTAATATTAAACTTGGGCTTTACAACAATGTCATCAAAGCCTGGTTTGTTACAAGTAATGTGATTGATTTTGCTCCACTTTGATAGAACTGCTTCTTCAAAGCTCTTACCCCACTCCTGTTTGCCTTTTTTTGTCCACTTCGTTTCTTGGGGATTAATTGCTACTTTGGTATAAGCATCGCTATCCTTAAAATTAAAATGAACTTTTATTGTAATTTTCAACTTCCCGGTTTTGGGATTGTAATCTGCATCAAATTTCCCATTTCCAGTAGAAGGTGTCCAATTTCTTAATTGAAATTTTTCTCTATTAAATTTTTGACGTTCATCAAGCCTAAACCAAGTTTTTATCGTCTCCCCTACAGGATTAATTTCAACTTGTACATAGTAGCCTTTGTTCTTATCCTTTAATAGTTTCGCTGATTTGAGTCGATACTTAGATTTAATATTTGGCAGTTTTGCTTTAACAATCTCAGGTGTTGCTTCTGGTTTCTTCATAACCTGCTCGGCTTCGGCTACAGCTTTACGAAGGTCATTTTGCTTCTCCTGCATGGTTCGCTTATCAGATTTGCCGTCTTTAGTTTCCTTATCCTTGTTGTCCTTACGTTGTTCACTCCTAGTCCTCTCATCAGGCTTATCTTTGCCTTTGTGCCTATCCTTACCAAACTTATCCTTCTCTGTTCGTCTCTTCTCGTCATACTTATTCCTGCTAGTATCTTTCTTATCACCAGCCCCACGGCTTGTAACATCCCCCTTATGCTTCGGCGACTCTACAGCACCGTCCCGTTTTTGACCGAACTTACTATCCTTAACCTTATTACCAACTTTTCTCGCAGCTTTAGCACCCTGTTCAATTACCCAATCAATAGCTTTTTCAATTGTTGCGCGCACCTTCTCAATAATTTCTTGCACCTTATCGGCAAGACCGCCCAAGCCCAAGAGATTAGCCAAAAGTTCAATCACCAATGGTATGGATTTTGCTAAAGCCTCTTCAACTTTCTTCGCTGCTTCACCAATTGCCCCCTTAACAATCGCTTCAACCGAATCGAGAACCGCGTTAATTAAATCGATAATCTCTTTAGCACGCTCGATAAAGAACTTGATAATTTGGAAAATTGCCTTACAAGCCTTAATGAATCCTGCTCCTGGGACAAATATGCTGATAATCCACTCTATTCCCGCTTTAATAACCGTTTCGATTAAGAAATCCTGGATTTGGTCGAATACCATTGCTTTGATGTCGCCAACTTTATCTTGAACTACCTCCCACAACCCAATTATTCCTTGAGTAGATAAGATGTTGAGTACATCTATACCTGCGTCTGCCTGGTTATTATTTTCCATGCTGCGGTTATCCGCCGTGGATTGCTCGGAGGAGGGAGCATTGGCAGTCTTATCCTGTTCTGCGTTGCCAGTTTTTTGGGTTTGTTCGGTTTTGTTTTGGCTTCCCGATTTATTGCTTCCCTTTGTCTGTCCAGATTTTTGTGGAGATGGACTAGATCGATCCTGCTCTCCCCCTTCTGCTCGTTCCATTACCCGTTCTTCAATTGTTTCGGGGGTGAAACCTAAAAGCTGTACCACCAAGCTAAAGATACCTGGTAGATCGAAGGTTTCTGGCATTTCGATACCCGCGCTTGCCATAGTACCAGTCAGCCAGCTAATTAGTCCCTGCTGGAGATGTTTCTGTATATTCGTGATAAAGTTTGCAAATCCTTGTGTAAGACCTTCAATTAAATTGCCCAAGAAACCAATCGGGTCTAGGAGAATTTGTCCAACCACATGAGCGACTCGCGCTAAAACTTGCATCAGCAGTTGAAACATTTCGAGAATTTGTCCAACTACATCTATAATGAACTCGATCGCTTTTTGAAGCAGACCCTTATTAGCCTCCTTCATTTCTTCGATGCGAGCATCAACAGCATCGAGATTTTCCTGATACTTATTCGCTAATGTATTAATTAGCTCATCTTGTTTATTATTAACGCTTTGCTCTAACTCGTCGAATTTGCCTTCTACCTCTGTTGCTGCTTCCTGACCCACAGCTTTTAAGTCATCGGGTAGTTGGTCAACATAGTTCTGGACTTCTTTTTTACCATTATTAATTTCTGTCTTGGCTGCTGTCAGCCCTTCGCTCATAATCTGAACTACATTATCGATAACTCCATCCATGCGATCGATGAAAAGATCCCGACCTTCTTCATAAAAGACATTTACTTCATCTGGCAATCCAAATACCGCGTCTCCAATTCGTTCGTCCCAATTCCAGAACTCCCACCATTCCCCATATCGCTCCTCCTTATATTTTTCCATGCGATCGCCAACATAATCCTCAAAGGCTTTTTTAGCCTCATTCGCTCCCTCATCAAATGCTTGTATGACTTTGGTATCTAAATCACTGAGGATAGTCTCAACTTCGGTTTTGGTATCTTCGTAAATTTGATTAATGTCATTCGCAATTTTAGCCCGTGCTTCCTCGTCCTTACCCTTAGTTCCTTCCTGTTGTTGTCTCACTCCATCGAACTGTTGGGTACGCACATCTTGCATTCCCTGACTCTTTTCTTTCGCTGTAGCTACAGCCGTTGCTTCCGCCTTTGCGATTAGGTCTTGCTCGGAACGGCGATATTTAGGAGGTGCTTGTTCTGCGTGGGTTTGGGCTTCTTGCTTGGAGTCGAGTGCTGCTTGGAATTCTGGTTCGTTGGATTTCTGTAATTGCTCCTCGGTAACATTATTTTCAGCTAATTGCTGGTCAAGTTTTTGACTATCTTCTTGGAGGGGAGCTTCTACTTCACTTTCTCCCTTGGGCTTAGGTGCAGCCTTTTGAGCATTGGTATCTTTAGGAGCTTTTTCTGAGTCTTGTTGTGGTAGTGCTTCTACTGGTTTTGGCTCGATTCCGCTAGTGTCAGGGGTTTCCTCGGTCTTCTCTTCCAACTGACCTTGAGAAGCATCTTTTTCCTGTTTGACGTTATCGTTTAACTCACCCTTAACCGAATCCAATTGGTTATTATTCTTAAAATCTTCAGCTTCTTCCAAGGTTTTGGGAGTTATATCAGCAATACGCTCCATCAGTTTTTCTTTTAAAGCACCCGCATCAAATTCAGGGGTTTCAGCCTGTTGCATCTCCTCAACTTGGTTAGCTTGAGCCTTACTTTCTACTTCATTAGTAGGAGGTTCTGCTGCTGCTTGGGCTTCATCTGCTTTTTCTGTTCCTGGTGGGTGTTCTTGCTGTTGGGTGGCTAATTCTTGAGTGGCATTAACAACTTCTTGGAATGCCGGATCGTCTTCTGAAGAAGTGGGAGCTTTTTCATCCTTACTATCTTTACTATCTCTAGTTTCAGATGTTGCTTGGGGATTAGAACCCGATTCGTCTGATGCTGCTGGTGGTTGATTGGGCGTACCGCTATCGGCTGGAGGCTGGTTGGCTTCAGGGTTACTATCTGCTGGCGGTTGAGGCTGTTCTGCTGTACCTGCGTCAGCTTTTTGCTCTGGTTGGCTGGGTTCTGGTTGCTGCTCTAGATCGGTTTTTTCATCTGGGTTTTCCTTACGCTGAATTTTTGGTTGAGATACAGAAGATGGAGCAGAAGATATTTTTGTTTGTATTTGATTGTCTGCTGCCTGGTTGACATCTGATTTTGCCTGAACTGCACCACCACTTTGCTGGACAACATGAGTTAATTCATGAGCGAGTAATTGTTGTCCTTGTTTGCTGCTAGGATCGTAAGCTCCCTGGCGGAAGAAAATATCCTGTTCTGTGGTAAAAGCACGAGCTTGAATAGATTGATTGAGGCGATCGGATTGAGTGTCTGTGTGTATTCTGACATCACTAAAGTCAGCACCAAATCCTTGCTCTAACTTTCCGCGAACCTTATCGCTAATAGGTTGTCCTCTTCCTTTTTCTTTCTGTACCGAGGATTCTAAATCTGCTGGAGCAACCTTTTTACTCCGAGATTTTGTTGCCGACTTCATTTGGACGAGGAGTTTATTTTCTTGTTCGTCCTGATTTTTAGCTTGTGACTGTTTTTCCTGAGCCATTAATTGCTGTTTTTTAGCATTGGACTGAGGTTTAGTTTGAACAGTTCTCTCCTCTTTATCCTCAGAAGTTGTCTCCTGAGGTTCGGGTTTAGTCTGAGCAGTTTTATCCTCCTCTTGCTCCATGTCAGAGTTCATTTCCTGACGTTGAAGAGAGGTAATTTCAGGTTTAGTTTGAGCAGTTTTCTCTTCCTCTTCTTGTGACTCCTCTTGAGGTTCGGATTTAGTCTGAGCAGTTTTATCCTCCTCTTGCTCCATGTCAGAGTTCATTTCCTGACGTTGAAGAGAAGTAATTTCTGGCTTGGTTTGGGCAGTTTGCTCTTCCTCTTCTTGTGACTCCTCTTGAGGTTCGGATTTAGTCTGAGCAGTTTTATCCTCCTCTTGCTCCATGTCAGAGTTCACTTCTTGACGTTGAAGAGAAGTAATTTCTGGCTTGGTTTGAGCAGTTTGCTCTTCCTCTTCTTGTGACTCCTCTTGAGGTTCGGATTTAGTCTGAGCAGTTTTATCCTCCTCTTGCTCCATGTCAGAGTTCATTTCCTGACGTTGAAGGGAACTAATTTCTGGCTTGGTTTGAGCAGTTTTCTCTTCCTCTTCTTTTGACTCCTCCTGTTGTTCGGATTTAGTCTGAGCAGTTTTATCCTCCTCCTGCTCCATATCAGAGTTCATTGCCTGACGTTGAAGAGAGGTAATCTCTGGTTTAGTTTGGGCAGTTTTCTCTTCCTCCTTATTCTTCTGCGGAGACATTTCCTGATGCTGAATTTTGTCCCGATCATCCCCAGTAGCAGGTTCATTCATACGCTGCACTACATTATCCGCTACCCGATCCGCCTCTTGTTCGTATTTATCCCCTGCTGGATTAACCGTTAACTTTGCCTGAACTACAGGCTTCTGAGTTGGCGATGCTTTTGTTTCTCCACCATTAGGCTGTGTTAACTGCATCACCTGATTCACATAATTATTGCCATATTTTTGCTGTAGCAGTAACAATAATTGCTGCTTAGAAGCTTGCTGATTTGCTGGGGCGCGCTTTAAAACAGCAGCGTGTTCTTTGGGATTAGGAGTATTGCCCATCCGCAAGACTTGCTGTAATAGTGGATTACTTTTAGCGGGACTCGATCTATCTTTTTTCGGAGTTGATGGAGACTTTTTATTGGCGGTTTTGAGTTTTGCTGCGTGCATGGCTTTGAGTTGGGAATTCGGAATGAGGAGTTCGGAGTTAAAAAACGGCTTAAACTAAGAAATATTTACCATTAGTGCCGTTGTTGCGTCGAATTAGTTCGTTATCCATTAATTGAGTTAGTTCTTCCTGTAAAATAGAACGTTCGACATCTAATTCTCTACCGATTAAGCCAATGCCCATTCCTTCGGGGTTATTGGCTAGAAGCTCTAAAATTCTGTCTTTTAAAGAAGGTTCTTTTACCCCTGCCATAACCCAGTAAACTACTTCTACCTGCTTAAGATTGAGTTCGCTGAGATTGCGATCGCAACCATGAATTTCAAAGGTTTTATTGTAGGGTTGGGGTACATATGCCACATAGCTACGGGGTAGTTCGGGATGAGAACCAAAGGCAAAACGCAGCCCATCCCCATCTTGCTCTCCTAAAGTGGGAGTGAAAACAGGGGGAATAGTGGCAGGAAGTTGGGGAGCTAAAATTACCGTGAAGGGTTCTTTTTCTGCTAGTTCGTCGATCCGAACGGTAACGGGTTGGAGAGTACCTGGGGGTAAATTTTCCTCTGTGGTCAACTCTAGGACTCTTTTCCCTGTAAACATCTTATTATGCGATCGCTCTGTCTCAGATGCTAGGGTAAAGTCAAATCCTTTGGGTTCTTCGGTGGGAGTGATTTTGATACTTTCATCGGAGGAAGTAAAGCTATTAGCATCGATTTGAGGAAGATCGATCGCCTGTTGAGTCAGATCGTAAACTCGCTCTAAAAGATCGTACAGCATGGGGTTGCTGCGGAGGATAGGGCGTACTTTTTGAGTTTCTTCCTCGTTGAGAACGGGTTTATTGTCAGTAATATCTACGACTGCTAAGGGTATGTGTTCGTATTTATTATGAGAACCAGTTTTTAAAGAGCGATCGTAATATTCTCGTACCAGTTGGTCTAGAGATTCTAAAGATTCTAAAGTTAAGTCTGACTTGGATTCTAATTCTGGAGGTGCTTCCGAACTCAAGAAAAGATGAAAACTTTCCAAAACTCGATTATAGCGATCGCCTGATTCTTCAGAAGTACCATTAGCTATGTCTGCAATGGGTTCGCGATCGTGTTCTTGATATTCAATATAAATATATTGCGTCTCGGAAGATTTAATTTCCAATGGTTCGGATATAGTTTTACCGACGACAATTTCTCTGCCATTGCGATCTAAAGCTACCCCTGGAGTGAGGGTAACGCTTAAAACATCTGGTTCTGTTTGTTGATCTAATTCAATTTCTAAACCACAAACAATACCTTCCCCTAAAATCAAGCGATTAATCAGGTGGTTCTTTTCAATGCCATATTTTTGTTCGAGTTCAAAGTCGCGAACCGTTAGCAGTTTGCTGTAAAAATATTTGTTGCGCTCGAAAGATGATATCGAGTATCCATTACTATTTTTCATGATGATTGCTTCCTCTGTTGGTTATTGATTATTGGGGGTCGGGTGTTGGGTTTTGGGTTTTGGGTTGTAAATTTTAATTGGTTTTAATCGATTTAACCCCTATCCCCTAATTAATTACCGTGTCTAATTCCAATCTCGCTCGCCTACCGACCTGCCCATATTCCTCTGGATCGGTTAGAATGCTATCTTGAGAAATTACTGCACCGCGATCGAGACGCAAAGCAGGATCGAGAATGCGAGAGTTGACTCCTAGATAGCTTTGCCGATTTAAAGCAGTCCAAGGTGGTAAGACTTTAAGAACGGCTTCTGTATGGGCGGGTTTTTCGGCTTCGATTTGGCGTTGTATGCTTTGCAGTCCTTTGTTATCGAGATCGGCAGGAGCGAGTAAAACCCAAAAACGGAAAGGGTTATTCTGGTTTGATTCTTCGCGATCTGTCTGTTGAAATGACTCGACGATTAAAGGAGGAGAACCCGTTAAAATTTCCACCGTAGCAGCAATACCTTCTCTCGTACCGCGCTGACGGTAAAGGTAAGGGGCTTTTTGAATTAGTTGACGCAGTTGGCTATCCGTCCAATTTTCATCTACAGCGATCGCCATCCAGCTAGCCAGCCAGGGTAAGAAGTTCGAGGGAACTACTTCAGCATCAAAATAACGTCCGACCTGATCGATCTGCGTTTCTATGTTATTAAAATAGGTTTCAAAAATAGAGAGAAAACGTTCGAGAAAATCGCGACTGGTTTCGTCTTCTTGATAGACAGCAGGTAAATAGCGCAGATAAGAAAGACGAGGAAAATATACCCTCAAGCTTCTAATTGTCGGCGTGTGCCAATCGTTGCCGATTAATTCTATTTTTAAATAAAGATAACGCCCTGTTGCTTCCCTGAATAGAGCATCTTGGGGATTAATTATCGGTTCTGACCAAGAACGATCGCTAGTTAATTCATCGCTACTGGCATAATAAACTTTTATTTGAGTATTATCTGGAATCTCGGCATCTAAAACAATTTTGTGCCAACATTGTCCCAATTTGGTGCTGTCGAGAACTTGAGAAGTGAATTCTCCTCTAGGTAGTTTTTGCAACGGAGTTCGTAAAAATTGCTTTTCTCCCTGTAAAATTCTGATTTCTTGTCGTTGGGAATTGAAAACAACTAAATGATTTGTCGAATCTAAAATAAGTTTAGTCACCACACCCCGATATCCCATAATTGGTTGGGTGGTTTTTTCCGATGGGTCGAGACGAAAAATAAATCGTTCTTCCTCTTCTGCTATATTTCGGTTACGGCGATCGCCAATATAGAGATTCTCGTTAGAATCTATAGTTAATCCAGAAGGTTGTATACCTCTAGAAATTAGTTCTTCTAAACCAATAATGGCGCAGGTATAGGCATGATCGTTATCGGGCTTGAACTTTACTATCGCTTCAGCAGTCAGAACGTAGAGATTGCCATTAGAAGCGATCGCCATTGCTTGAGGGTCGCTTAGGTTGTCTCTGGTGAATTCCGTTGTCGGTATTTGTTGTCCCGCAGCATTGTACTTAACAATTAACTGTTCGCCAATATTTAATAAAACATATAAGTTCCCTTCGCGATCTGCCACCATTGCGACTGGTTTAAGCCCAACAGGAAGCGTCACTATCCAGCGTACTTGCCAATTATCTCTTTGAGCAAAGGCATAAATACGAGTTTGATTTGAGGGGCTAAATTCATCGGCAACGTAGACAGTTGCAGGACTATAGGCGATATAGGTAGGACGTTGAACTAAATCTTGCAGAAGATCGATTGATTCGTAATAGTTTTGCCGCGAATCAAACAGGACGATTCGCCGATTTTGGGCATCGAGTAAATAAACTTGGGTCAAGTCGCCTACGGCAAAGTCCACAATTGGAAAGCGATTGAGCAGATGCTGGGGGACAAACTGCAAACCAGATTTGATTCGTATTCCTTTATCATCAACAGTCAGATTGCTTGGTTCACCTAGTTCCCAATCTGCTTTGGTATTTAAAACTAAAAATTTGAATTCTGGTGATTTCATTTTGGATTAGGGGTTGGGGGTTAGGTGGTAGGGGTTAGGTGGTAGGGGTTAGGTGGTAGGGGTTAGGTGGTAGGGGTTAGGTGGTAGGGGTTAGGTGGTAGGGGTTAGATCGATGAATACTTAACACTCAGCACCCAAAACCCAAAACCTAAACCTCGATCTCTATTTGGTGTTTTGTTGAATAAACAAGGCTGTGGGTTACAAGAGGGATATTGCCAGCGCGATCGACTTTAATTTTTTGGCTAGGATTGACAACTATTAGTTTTAAGTTTTCAACGCAATCTACTGCTTCGGTGCTGTTGGCAATTGCTTGGTAAACTTCTGAACGATAAACAGTACGCCCAAAACTCCAGCCTTTGCCTTCATCTCCTCCAGTTAGGGGATTTAAAAATTGCTGAGTGAGGCAATGTTCTATTTTTTGGCGAGTTTGTTCGGGGTTATGTTCGGGATAAATACGCACTACCGCTTTAACACTTATCTCAACGAAATGAGGCTTAATGACTTCAATTTGAGTAGTAATTAATCTGTGTTTATTGAGATGTTGCCGAATAGCTTTTAAAAATCCTTCACTTGGCTCGGTTGGTATTGGAGTTTCGCTGTAAGGGACGATCGCAACTTTAATCAAGGAACTTGGTTCATCTTTGGAGGATACAATAGCTTTGGCTCTGGCAACGCGCAGCCCAGGGGTATTTATAGCTAATTGCTCTAGATCTTGTTCCGTAATGGCGCGATCGCTTGTCTTTAGTTCTTGTCTCATACGTCGTTTGGCTGTGGCTAGGGATTCATGGCTAGTTCCTCCAGTAGCTGCGCGATCGTTGTTAATGGTGATGAATTCTTTACCTAATAAGCCAGATACGGGATTGTAAATTGTGTTGATCGCATTGGCTTCTATATTTCCTCTTTCTCCTCGAACAAGCTGACAAGAAATAACGCGAATGTTGTCTTGGTTGTCTGGGGGGGGAATTTTGCCATTAACTCCATCGCCAAAACAAATTTCACCCTTTTGAGCTTCTAAAATGTAATGGTTATCTTGCGACCCGGAAGCATCAAAATCATTAACCCGAATCCAATCTCGCCAGTAGTATTCGTTATCTATTTTCTCTTTAACTTGAATTTTGAATGTTGTAGTAACAATGGGAAATTGTTTGAGGGAGAAAGTTTGATAGGGTAAGCCATTACTGTGGAACGATCTCTGAAAATTGTCTGATTCGGCAACAGAAACTACTCGAACGTTATCTTTTTCTCTAGGGGGAATGTCTTCTCTGAAGGTAATAGGGATAAATTCTGAATTTTCTGTCTTATCTAACTCATAGTCGTACCAATCTTGCCAATATTCGATTTTTATAAGTTCTTGTATTTCCGTTTCGTCTAACTCATGACCTAATTTAGCTCTCCAGTCTTCATAGGACATTTTTACTTGCAGAATATTGTCGCCTTTTAAAACTAAATAAGAAGAGGGAAATGTTTGTCTGCGATCGCCATTACTAGAATGGGTTATGATTTCTGCTAGAGTATTGACCCCAGATGCAGAAATCGTATTTAGCGCAATCGAATTGATTTTGGGCGGTAGTTCGTATTCAGAGCGTTCTACTGTAACTCGCAGCCAGTATAATTGTTCGGCAAAAGGGAAGATGTTTCTCACTTTCAGATCGAGAGGAACACGAAACCAAACCCGTCCGCTTTGATACAGCATCTGGGTTTCATCTCGCTCTATTTCTAGCGATCGCCAATACCCAGCCGTACTGTAATATTCCCACCGCAAAACAACCGAGGGGACAAAATCAACAGGTTCTTCTCGATGTTTGCCTTTAGGTACTGGATAATTTTCAAACAGGTTAAAAGTTAAAGGAATTTTTTGATTAATGGAAAATGGTTGAGCGTAGATAAATAGCTTGTCTTCTTCTTCGCTGGCAAAGAAATAAATAGATTCCCTTATGCCCGAACCAGTAATTTTAACTTGTTGATGTGATCGATCTAAATCTAAAGTTAACTCCTGATCGCCATAGATAATTAAAATAGTTTTACCTTCATCAATTTTATAAATATTGCGATTGCCTAGATTTTTAACCCAATTAATATCTAAATACCGATCTAAATATTGTTTCAGTCGCTCGGTATCTGCGTTTTCTTCACAGCTTGCTACTTTATCCCAGTCAAAAAGATAAATAGGCTCCAACCCCAAAGATAAAGAACTACCCACCTCGGCATCTTCACCGAAAGCAGAGAAACACAGTCCTTTCGTGCGATCGCTATCAAGGTTTTCTTTAAGTCCTGTGGCAGAAGAACGAATAATCTGATCTATTTGGGTGGAAACGAGTGAAATAGAAGTGTCTGTCTCAAAAACCATCTCTTCTTGAGTAACGAGCTTTGTTCTCTGGGGAACTATAACTGGTGTCAACATCTGCCGCTCAACAAAGTAAAAAGTGACATCAGTGCTAGCTGGACGAGCATCTTGGAGTTTTATACCCAAAAGTTTCAGGAATTTGAGGTAATTTTCATCTCTAACGCGATCGAGATAGTAACGCTGGAGTTCGGTCAGCCAAGCAAACAATTCGATGAAGGTAATACCAGGATCGTGGATATTGTAATCCGTCCATTCAGGAGCATAACGGGGAATTAATTTCCGCGCCTCTGCTACTAATTCTTCAAATGTTTGGTTATCTAGTTGGGGGAGTGGGAGGGTCATGGGATTAGGTGTTAGGTGTTAGGTGTTAGGTGTTAGGTGTTGGGGATGAGGGGGTGGAAAATAGAGAAAATCATTGAGAAGAGAAATGGAAATAAAATCCTATAGAGATCAGTAGGTAGATTGTTATCCGCTTTAATTCGCGCTTTAGAGAACAGAAATTAAATTTTTCCCTATCACCCACCCCCTAACCCCTGACCCCTCTTCCTCGTTATTAACTGTGTTTACCAGGTCGAAGTTACTTTAATTTGATGTTCGCCAGTAGAAACTAAGGCGTAGTCAGGGACGGTAATTGCTCTGTTATTGGCAGAAACTAGAGAAAGAGAATCAACGCGATCGACACCAGGAATTGACTCTAACAAGGCGTAAAAATCTGATTTACAGGGCGATCGCCCGAATGCCCAGCCCCGACCTCGATCTCCTCCCGTCAGAGGATGAAGAAAGGCATCTAGTCTTTGTTTTGCCATTAGTTCCACCTCTGGAACTAGATCGAAAGCGATCGCGATAATCTGAGTTTTTATGGCAATCTCGACATATACTGGACTCCTGACATCAAGCCGTTTGGGGACTGTGACGAGATTCGTCGTTCGCTGTTGCAGATATGTTTTAACTCGTTGTTTTAGTTGTAGAGAAGGATAGGGTTTAGTTTCTTTGCTGTTGGGAACAATTACGATACTCACCCAACCTAACTCTGGTTGTCCTTGATTATTAATATTAGGCAGACACTTAACTTTGGCAACACTGCGATCTGCTTGTTGGCTGAGTCTTTCAAAATCAGATGTAGTTACGGCACGGTGGCGATGTTTTAAAAATTGCGTACCTCTTTTTAAAGCCCGCTCGATTAATTCACTATCTATGCCTCCTTTGGCGGGTTCGGGATTGGTAATGCGATCAATATAGGCAATAGAAGTGTTTAAGCGATTAATTTGTCCGCGAGGGACATTTCCCTGTTTGCCACCACCCACTCGATAAGTAACCTGAATATTATTGAATCCTGTTGGGGGAATCATGGCATTTTTACCGTCGCCAAAAGTAATTTTTCCCAGAAAGCGATCAATTTCATAATGGCGATGCCCGAGTCCTTCGGATCTCGATCCCGCTTGACGGGACTTGCTTCGCAAACGGCTAGCTGTGCAATCGCTTGTAGTTGAATCTAATAAATCAGCTACAGGTTGCCATTTAACCCAAAATTCGGTGACGTTTCCGAGTTTGTTTTTAATTTCCTTAGTTTTAAGTTGCTGCGATCGAGCTAATAGTTGCTCTCTATCTTTTACAGTTAGAGCAGCAAACTCATTAACCCAGACTTCTTCTGAAAGTACGGGATATCTGTATAAAGTAAAAGTTTGGTCTGCTTTACCGTTACTAGAGCCAACAGTTTCTCGTTCGATTGTTTCTATCTGACTCGCCCAGGTAGTATTAAGATAAATACCTCTAAATATAGGATTGGGGAGTGAACTAGACTGCTTTTCTGGGTAGACAATTCTTATCCAGTAAAGGGATTGATTAAACAGCGAGACTCTAGCAAAATCCGACGAACCAATAAGTTCTACCGTTCCACTTTGAGCCAAACTATTGGTTTCATCTCGTAAATTTAATTTAGTCCATTCCCTTTTGGCTTTTTGTTTTCGGTAATATGACCAATTTAAACGCGGTCTATTCTTTTGGCGATCGCTTTCTCTTGCTAAGGAAAAGAAAAGACTAATTAATCCTTTAGACAGAGGAGCATCAAACCCTAAATAAATAGTTTGGTATTCATCTTCTAAAGATTGGAAAGGTTGAAAAGACATACCAGTTTTGTTTTCATATTGCAGATTGTTGTAGATCAAGCAATAATCTAGTGAACTAGCTGTTGTCTCGACTTCTGGTGAAGGGTCTACTGTCACTTCAATATTGTCTATTTGAATATCTGTTAAATCGCTAATTAGTTGTAGATTCGTGTCTAAAGAGCGGGCGACGCTAGTGCAACGAATCCAAAAACTATCAATGTTATTAATCTTTGTGGGTTTGGTTTGGCGATCGCCATTCTTCTCTAGAATTAGCCTGTTAGACGCGATCGCAACATTATCAAAAGGATACCATCTTAAAGTTTTAGTTGCTCGATCTTCTCCCCAATATTGCCAACTAACTAGGTTAGTATCTGCTAGTTGCGTTAAAGAATCCTCTGGCTGAATTTCAAGGGTTAAGCGTGCATTACCTGTAAGGTTAAAAAGAGTTGAATGTCCTAAATACAGACTGTGTTCCTGTTGGTTTTTACCTGTAAATAGCTCAAAATTGACAACTTTTTCAACTACAGTATTATCTACTAAGTAGTTAGCAGTTAGCCGATCTTGGAGTTTAATCTGGCGATCTTTAACTTCGTCTATTTCTAGGTACTCATAATATAGATCGTTGCCGATTTTGAGTATGTCACCAGCTTCAGTTTCTGAGGCATCTTCCAAAAATAAGCGAGTGTCATTCAATTTGCCATCTTCAATCAATTGAGTCACTACAGGAGTTGATTCTCCCGTCAAAAAGCCAGGTGGTGCGGGGAAGATACTATCTATTTTAGGGTTAACACTATAAGCAGTAACTAATTTTCCTGGAGTAACTGAAATACTTTTTTCTGTTTCAAATACAATCGGCTCATTTTTGGTCGTACTTCTTTCTGTTTCAAATACAATTGACTCGTTTTTTATCGTATTTCTTTCAGCAGATACCTTAGTTCTAGCTAGAACTAAAATGTTTTCCTTTGTTCCTTCACTCAAAGAAAAAGATACTGGAACTCTAGCAGGTTGTGCGGGCAAAAGTTTTACCCCCAACAAATTTAAAAAAGCAATAAAATTTTTCTCAGGCACTTGGTTAAGTTGCTCTATCGTACCTGCAACCATACGGGCGAATATATTTAACAAAGCCGAACCAGAATTCCTATCCTGAGAAACCTGCCATTCTGGAGTATAGAAAGGAATTAATTGTTTAATTTCTGACACGAGAGTCGAAAAATCTCTTGCGTCAATTTTTGGCGGTGATAAGGATTTATTTCTGTGATGAGTTTTCATTTTTCTAAATAATTGGGTTTTAGGTGTTGGGTTTTAGGTGTTAGGTGCTGGGTGTTGGGTGTCGGGTGCTGGGTTGTAATCGATTTAATCCTTAATCCCTAATCCCTATCCCCTAATTTCATCCTCCTTGAAGATAAAACGGATAAACTAAATTAAATTCGTTATTGGTGGTGCGAACTCGATAGTTTATTTCAATATCTAGCTTTCCTAAAGTGTCTTGAATCGGCAAAACGTTAACTTCATTCAAATCAATTCTGGGTTCCCAACGGATTAAAGATTCACGCACGCTCGACTCAATTAATCCCATCGTTGTCATACTCATAGTTGCAAAGACAAAGTTATGAATACCACAACCAAAATCGGGTTGCATCACTCGCTCGCCTTTGACAGTAGCTAAAATAATCCAGATTGATTCTCGAATATCCTCTTCATACTCAGACATCACTATTTTTCCCGTGATACTATCTATTTTTATGGGAAATTTCCAACCTATTCCTAAAAATTCTTTAGACATCTTTTCTATGTTTCTTAAACTCTGAAAGCCATTTTGAAAATAATTAAAAAACTGTTTCTAAATACAATATTGAGGCAAAATATGAGCAAAAAAGACAAGAAAATAGATCTAACAAAATCTCTATTTTATACTCATTACTCATTCTCATTACTTACTACTTACTACTTACATTTCTGTATCTTTTAAATTCGGATAAATTAAACCAAGTATAAAAGGATATTCAAAATTACCTTGCTCGAATGCCACTAATACAACATCGTGAACTTCAAACAGAGGCTCGATACCTTTATTAGCAATAATAATGCGCGCCCAAATTTCATCATTATTTCCTCCCTGTTTTCTCCATTGAAATTTGACTTTTACTTTTCCATTACTTAGCTCCGAGATATTTGTCACTGTTGCTAGAGCTACTCCTGGAATTGAAGCTCCATTAGTATTATCTTGAGATTGAATTAAAGAATTATATAAATTGTTCATGATAATGATGTTATTGTTGTTGTTACTTCAATTTCGTCTTCATTGGGAACTCGTTTGACATTAAAAGTTGTTTTATAGCCAGAGTTGCTAATACTATGATTGGTTTGTTCGATGTAATAAGTATTGCTAAATTGACTTCCCAAACCTATTAATTCAATATTTGTTCCAGCTATAATGTCGGGAATGCCGAGAGATTCTCCGCTACCTTTAAGAATATCTTCGTGTTTTTTTAATAGAATAGATTGTGCCAACTTTTTGGCGTGTTCTTCCGATTTTAAAGGTTGCTTTACTTGTTCCTTTAAGAGTTGTTCGGTTGTTTGTCTTCCTTGGCTAGCACGTTTAGCTTTATTGATAAATATTTTGGCAATTTCATCATTAAATATTTGTGCTGTGGCGACAATATTTTTCTTTTTCTCGGTATTTTGTCCTATCACTTCTATAGTAAAGACACGCTCAGCAATATTAAAATCTGGACTAAAACTCACAAGACTTTTTTGCCATTCTAAAGTTACGATTGCTGCCGATCTATATTGAGGCTTGCGGAAATATAATGTTTTGTTGAAAACAAAAAACTCATAATAATTTCTTTCAGCTAATCTATTCAAAAATTCAAAATCATTTTCTTTTTCTTGTTTGACAATTTGCTCGTGTTGTGAACCGGTATCATCAATATTTTCTGTTAATTGATATTCTTGAGCTATATTTCGTATAACTTCGCTATCTTTTTTATCGTTCCAAGAACGAGGTTTTTTTTCCTTCATCATCCGATAAGAAAGATCGAAACCACTAACTTCTACTTGAGGAGAACCGCCACTAGGAAAATCAATCTTCACGGCAGTGATTATGCCCAACATAATAGTTTTAGTTTGACTGCCATAGCCAAATTTAATTTCAACTTCGGCATCAAAAGAAAAAACACTTTCAACAAAGGATTGTAGTTCTCGATTAATCGGATCGAAGGCATTAAAAACAGTAAAAGAAAAAGTATCAGCACCATCCAAAGTATTGTCAACATTGACATTTGTTACCTCTACTCCTGACTGAAGAATATTCTGTCCTTCGATCGAGATTTCAAAAGTTGGAGCGTATAAATCTTGATATTTTTTCTCTAAGGCTACAATATCCATAATGTCAGTTTAAAACTGGGACAATAAGTTCTTTACCTACTGCTAAAATACGAGGATTATCAATATTATTAGCGTTAGCTATTGGTCGCCACAAACTGGAATCTTCATACTCTTTATTGGCTACCATCCAAAGAGAATCTCCTTGTTTGATAGTTACTCTTTTCGTGCGATCGCTTGATTCTTTTCTTACTCCTTGTAACTGTTCCGTTAGGGTTTTATATTCTTTAAAAGTGACACTGAGAGTTGCTCTAACGGGAATTCCTGATTCTAAAAACAGGGTGAATTTTTGATTGACTTGTTCTAAAGTTGCTTTGAAATCGAGCGAACCCCAATGAAATTGACAAATTGGCGGAGCGTGGAGGGCTGGATCGATATCTAGTAAAGAAGTTATTTGTCTGGTATATTTTCTAACATCTTCTCCTTGTTCGTAGGAATCGAAAAACAAGTCCATAGTTAGAGTTTGAGTATTACCACTGACAAACTGAGTAGCAGGGGTTGCTGTTCCAGGTACGGCAGTACGTTGAAACTGATTGCTGGTTTCCAGAGAATATTCAGTTGGGTTAAATAAAACCCCTATATTTTTGCCACCGAATTTGCCATTAATAGGCTGAATAAATGCTTTTTCTAGAGCCATTTTATAAAATACCTCTTCTTTGCCTTTCTATTTTTAGTTTTCGCTCTATTACTTGAAATACCCGATCTGCAAGATTATTAACATCAATACTGGAAGGGTCGAAATTTGTTGATTTTGATTGTTTCCAGCTTTTTGGTCTTTTTTCTTGACCGATCTGAGGTGTCGTAGTTACTGGAAAGTTATCTTGTTTTTGTCGATTGTGACTATAAACAAGTGAAGGTGAGACTAGAAAACTGGGAGACTGAGAAATTGATTTATAGCCAGAATTTTTAAAATTAGTATTTACTAATTCTCTTTTTAATTTGGAAGAGAAAAGGGTATCTTTATAATAAGTTTCGCTGTTAGTTTTTACGACTGTACGATCTACTTGTTGTTTAAAATTCTCAGTATTAGAACTAAGTTGCTTAAATCTTTTAGTTTGTTTGCTAGCAGATTCTAAGGGCAAGTTATGAGAGAAACTAAAGGCTATTTTTTCCTCAGTAGCAAGTGGTTTTAGAGTAGGATTAAAATCACTTTTTCTCGATAAACCAAACTTAGATTTAAATTCAGATACATTCCATTTTATAGTTACTGCCTCAATCAATTTCGATGTTTTAGTTTTGGTTACTACAAGAGAAAAATCCGATGTTTCATTTTGATCGCGATTATTGTCGTCTATTACCTCTTTGATGCTGTCGCTAATAGCTGTATTTATAGGGCGATCGCCAAAGTTAGATGAAACAATAGAATCAAACTGGATCGACTCCGAATTCTGTTTTGGAACAATAAAATTAGTTAATGATCGCCTTGGAATTTTTGGACTTGATACAGACTTATGCTGTGGCAGAATTAAAAAGTTTGAACTTTCAGATCTATTTACTGGTTGGATATTAATTTTTCTTGGGCTAACATTTCTAGACTGTTGGAGGAAGTTATTTACTAAAGTTTGAATAGACTTTGTATTGATAAATAACTGAATCTTAGTAACTAAGTTATCTCCCAAGTAATTATTGGCGATCGCTGTTGACCCAGTTAGAGAATGACCAAACAGATTGAAATCGATCTTTAGCAAATTGGCAACAGGAAAAAGATTTACTAGCTGATTGTTTAATATCTGAATTAGATTACAAACAATAGTTTCGGAATTTCTCTGTCGCAACCAACTTAAAACAAGCGAAGAAAACTTGCCTAGTTGGAAACCACCATATTTACTGGCAATTTTTTGACTTAAAGAATTCCCATATATATAATGCGATCGCTGAATTTGTTGTCCAAATTTCCCAAATTGAGAAATATATGGTTGAATACATCTCATGGTTATCAAGCCTGGTATAAACCGTTATGAGCCAACTCTAGGGTTTCCACCGCTACAGCATTGCTATCTCCTTTCAAATCGGGTCCAATCCATTTGACTGGATAAGCCTCGGCAAAATTCCACCGCCACTTTTCGCTACCACTAGAGTCGAGTAAAATTATCGAACCGTTTTGCCGTTGAATTTGTCCCGCAATTACCCGTTGATGCCACTGCCAAAGTTCAGTTGAGTCTGTAATTCCCCGCTTCAGAACCAGATTGGGATATTTAGTGACCTTAGGTAACTTATGGACAAAATTATTACGCCCTCCTTCTTGATAGTCTTCTGTTTCAGTTTCCGCCTGTAGTCCAGAAACCTCTGAAAAACTACCAACTACTAAACCTCGAATTTCAATAGAAAAATTAAAAGCTGTATAGGGAGACATGGGAATACTTGGTGATAAATGTTGGGTTTTAGGTGTTGGGTGCTGGGTGTTGGGTTTTAGGTGTTGGGTGCTGGGTGCTGGGTGCTGGGTGCTGGGTGTTGGGTGCTGGGTGTTGGGTGTTAAGTATTCATCGATCTAACCCCTAATCCCTAATCCCTAACCCCTATCCCCTAATCCCTAACCCCTAATCCCTAACCCCTAATCCCTAACTCCTGCTACCTAAGAATTACTGAGCTGGATTACTATTCAATTGACGATTAATCTTAGAAATTTCCTCACACCACATTCGGCGATCGCGATGTTCAAGGTTCATAATTTCGTCCTGCGACCAAGGGAAATGGTAAGCAATAAAGGCTACCTCCTCATAGATTTGTTCTAAGGGGTAGCCTGGGATACTTCCCCCGAGGCGATCGCCTCCACTTCATGTTCTTGTCCACATTTAGGACAAACTGTTTTAATATTGGGCGTACCATCTTCGTTGATGTGACGATAGAAGTCTTGTAAAAAAGCCAAGTCCGCAGCAAATAGTCCTTCAATTACTTTAGGATTGATTTGCTCTATACTTCCCAAACGGGTAATTACTCGCGAGAAAATAATCACAATTAAGTAGCCAGGATTAGACGTACAACGGGGGTCTTTTAAAGGAGCGATTTCATCATAGGCAGTTGCCAAACGCATCACGCCTTCTCGATGTAGATTCCCTTCAGAGTCCACATAGCCACGGGGTAAAGTAAAAGTAAATTCTGTTTGTAGCATTAGCCTTTAGCCACCCCCTCGTGAGCAATTTCTAAAGTTTCAATCGCCACTTCATTACCCGTAGCATTGAAGCTAGTACCAGTCCATTTAGTGGGCCAAGCTTCGCGAAAATTCCAGCGTTTCTTTTCCTGTCCCAAATCGTCTAACAAAACAATTGAGCCATTTTTACGTTCCACCTGACCCGATACAGCTTTAGTGCGCCATTGCCAAAGTTCTTCGTCATCGGTAACGCCATATTTGAGAGAAATATTGGAATACTTAACCAAGCCAGGCAATTTACGAACGGTGAGATATTTATCGTTGCCTTCACGATATTCAATCGGATCTTGAGCAGAATCTAGCCCCGAACACTCCCGAAAACCAGCGCGAGTAATACCGTCAATTTCGACTAAAAAATTATATGCACGATATGGATCTTTCCGAATTCCAACTACCATAATTGAATCTCCTTAATATGAATGTTTTTTTGAGTGTTGGGTAATGGGTGGTGGGTTGTAATCTCTAACCCCTATGCCCTATGCCCTATGCCCTATGCCCTATGCCCTATGCCCTATGCCCTATGCCCTATGCCCTATGCCCTATGCCCTATGCCCTATCTCAGTTAAAGCCATGCAAAATACGAACAACGATAAATTCTCCGGGTACGGCAGCAGCCAAGCCGATTTCAGTGACTACCTTTCCGATCTCTCTAACCTCAGCAGAGTTAGTTTCCTCATCGCATTTAACGTAAAAAGCCTCTGCTGGCGATCGCCCTTTTAATGCTCCCTGTGTAAATAGACCGTTAAAGTAAGCTGTCAGATCCCGCCGAATATTTGCCCATAATTCTGTGTTGTTGGATTCAAACAAGTAAACTGTCATATTTTGTTCGATCCAACGTCTCACTGTAAGAAAGAGTCGCTGTACGTTGATATAACGCCAGTTAGGATTTGAGTTGAGAGTTCTCGCTCCCCAGACTCTAATTCCCCGTCCTGGAAAAACTCTGAGGCAGTTTACTCCTTCGGGGTTGAGTTGTGACTGTTGGGCATCAGTTAAAGTAATCTCCAATTCCAAAACCCCTTGGAGAATTTCGTTAGCGGGTGCTTTATGTACTCCAGCGCGATCGTCACTACGGGCATAAATACCAGCAAGATGACCGCAGGGTGGGATAAGATAACCACTTTCTTGGGAACGAATCCAGGGATAATACAAAGCACCATGAGTGGCTGTTAATCCTTCCTTTTGCTCTAAAACTTCTGGTATGTCGGCTTGAGGTAGAGAATCGAGAATTGCAAAGCGATCGCCGAAACGATGACAATGATTTAAGATGGCTAATTGCTTAGTTCGTACTTCCTCTCGATTTATGTCTTGTAAAGATAAAGCCATAATATCTGGCGCACATACTAGATCGATCGCGTTCAATTCTTTTAATGCTTCCAGACCATCTTCTAGAGCTTTTAAACTAGAGTTTTTTAACCCTACTACGTAACACAAGCGACCGCCATTTTGGAAGAAACCCTTTACCGCATCAGCTAGATAACTATTAGATGCAGGTTGACCGAAGAACGTTTCCAACTCAGACCACAATCTTAATTGCTGCGGAACATTAACAGTAATGTTTTTATCTGAAGTATTTACAATTCCCAGAAAAGCGGGTACGCCAGTATCAACGTCTACTTTAGGTTGAGGAAATATATCCTCCTTATCCTTATAAATTCCTGGTGCTTGATACATAACTATTTACCTTCGCAACCATCAATTATTTTCCGACCCCGTCCATTGAGTAATGCGGAAAATAACAAACTCCGCTGGTCTAACCACTGCTACGCCAATTTCCGTAATAACTTGACCTAACTCGCGTACTTCAGGGGGATTAGTTTCTTCATCACATTTGACATAAAAAGCTTCAGCAGGAGTATTGCCAAATAAAGCCCCGTCTCGCCAAACGTTAGTCAGAAAAGCTGTGATATTACGGCGAATTTTTGCCCATAGTTTATAATCGTTGGGTTCAAATACCGCCCACTGAGTACCCTCTTCAATTGATTCCCGCAGGTAAAGTAAGACGCGACGAACGTTGATGTATTTAAACTCTCCGTTGGCATCGCCACCAATAGTACGCGCCCCCCAAACGCGGATATTGCCATTCATATCGCGGATACAGTTAACACCTTGAGGGTTCAACCCTTCTTGCTGATTTTTACTGATTTTGTACTTTAGACCCAATGCACCCATCACTATTTCGTTAGCAGGAGCTTTGTGAACGCCTCGATTAACGTCGGTACGAGCATAAATACCTGCTATATGTCCACTAGGGGGTACATATATGTGTCCGTTACTATCTGAATTTAGATTTTTCTCTACCAAATCGTTAACTTCAATCCAGGGAAAGTAAAAAGCAGCATAATTTGAATACTTTGGTAAAACATTTGTTTCATCATCGTCATCTTCGCTAGGAGGATTAAGCTTGATTAAATCCAAATTGCCGTCATCATCAACTACTTCCTCTGGACTATCGAAAATCGCAAAGCGATCGCCTGTTGTTTGTTGACAGTGAGTTACAATATTGTCCCGTACAACTTTATTGGTAATACCAGGAGCAGCAACAATAGCAATCTCATCGATAACTGCCAATTTTTTCTCTAAAAATTCCGCAGTAATGTTTGCTTCATCCAAAACAGTTACCACATAGCAACGCTTACCGCCATTATTGAAAAAACCGTAAACTGCGTGAGTTAACATATTGTGCTTTTCGTTATCGGAGAAGCCACCAAAAAATCGCTTAAACTCACTGAAGTTTGTACATAGTTTCACCTCTCCAGGATCGGCTAACTTATCCCGATCGCGTGTTATTTCCTTTAATTTAGTTGTATAAGTTGAGGTATCGTTCTCTAGAACTCGGAACGAATCTGGCATGATCCCAATGAAACCTGCCGTGGAAGTGCTAACTCCAACTATTGGTTGAATGAGTGAAGGTATCTCTTCAACATATACTCCTGGTGCTTTATACTCTGGCATGATATTCCTTAAATAAATTGTTTGTTTTTGGATGTTGGGTGCTAGGTGTTGGGTGTTGGGTGTTGGGGTTTAGATGTCGGGTTGTAATCGATTTAACCCCTATCCCCTAACCCCTATTCCCTAACCCCTCAAACCAGTTGTTAAGTCAAAATTCAAAGTCTTTTGTTCCCCAGATCGAGAGAGTAAAATTTTCTTTTCACTTGGTTGATATCCTTTTGCCCGAACTAAGATGATGCGCGATCGCGCAGATGACTCTAACTCGCTGAAAATATATTCCCCTTTACTGTTACTAAATGCGCTTTCCTGACTACCTTTAATTCTGACTTCTGCTAAAGTTATCGGTTCGGCATTGTGGGTAATTTTGCCTGTTAAATTGGTCGATGGCAGAGTTAGATCGGCAACGGCGATTTGAGTATTACCGCGATCGCTTACGGTTACAGTTTTTATCGAACCAATACCATAACGTCTAGTCATATTAGGCATTGAAGCCTGCAAACTGTACTCCCCTGGAGGTAAGTTAAGGAAATAAAACAGACCATCACCGGCAGTTAAGGTAACATCAGTTCTGAAATTTGTTAATATCTGACGAGCAGTCAATAAGTCTAAAATAGTCCGTGCAGCTTCTAGCTTTTGTCTCTTACTGAGAGAAGAATCCTTAAGGGTTGTACGTGCTTGCTTGACTTCTGTAGTTTCATTAATTGAGACAACTAACTTGGCTGTAGTGACAAGAGAACTAACAAAAGTTTCTGGCGCATCGATAATCTTGACTTGAGCCATAGCGATCGCCCGATTTGTTTGAGAATTGTTAACTTTGCCAGCTATGGCAACTCGACGGTTAATTATTACTTTTGGCACGATTAATCCTCCTGTAATCTTGAGGCGATCGTAATTTGGTGTTCTGTAGCCAATCTTGCTTCTACAGGGACAAAGGGATTTACGCCAATGGTTACAGTGTAATGTAATGCTGCTTTTGGCTTACCTCCCAATGCTTGCCAAAACTCCCCCAGGCTTTGTAATTTGGCTGGCTGTAGGGCACTGGTTGGCAGTGGAGGTTCTTGTCCTGCTAAACTACCCGTTAGCACGCTATCTGGAAGCGTGGGATGGCGTAGTAAAACTTTCATAACTTCTCCCAGTAAACTGTGTTCGCTTTCTGCATCACCCGACCAAGCTGTCACCATATAAGAACAGTCCACACGCACGGGCGGTAAATTTTTCTGCACAACTCCATTAGGTTGTCGCCGAATAAACCACTCGTTATTACGCAAATCTCTATTTTCTTGAATGTCATAAAGAAAAAAATTGACTGTTCTTTGGTTAGGAGGATTAAATTTGTCATCTGGCGTATCAAAGACCACTGTTACCGAATCAGACAAAACCCCTAATAATTCAGCTTCCAGCAGTTTTTTCAGGCTATCATCTAAGTCTCTAAACATAAGTTTTTACAATTAGGGGTTAGGTGGTAGGGATTAAGGGGTACGGAAGAAATAACTCCAACGCCCAACACCCAACACCCGACACCCTTTCAAATAGCAACAGTATCTTGATATCTCGCAGGAGGTTGATCGTTGCAACCATCGTCTTCAGGTAACTCAACATCTTGTGCTTCTCGCACAAAGTCCTCTGCACGGCTCTTTTTAAAGTCTCGGTAGTTGGTAGCTGCTTTGTCTTCTTGTTCTATAAGTTCGATCCAGTTCTTTTGCCAGTGAAAATATTCGTAGGTTCTCAGACAATAATTCTGCAGATATTTAGTCAACATACTCTTGAGCCATTCGTGGTCTTTTACTTCAGTCCCAGGCTGTCTTCGTCTTTTGGATTCATCTGATTTCAGTTGTTTGACTTCACACAAAATAGAATCAAATTCAAGACGATAAGCGTATAAAGCTTTATAATTTTCTTGGTCGAGAAGTACTTCTGCTTGTTTATAAATCTTGTCAAGTTCTTTGAACCAATTGTTTATGGTGTCCTTATATTTTTTAAAATTGTCAAATTCTTGCTCTGCTCTTTTTTTCAGTTCAGAAGCGCGATCGCGACAACATTTTCCATTTTTTAACTGTTGTTGAGTGCGTTCCCATTCAACCTTAAGACAATTTTCTCGATCATCATAGTATTTTTCTCTCAACTCTTTGATAGCTTGCCTAAATTCTTTTCCAGGGTTATCAATATCATCAGACCAGTTAACTAGCTTTTTATATTGTTCCTCAGCTTTGGGTAACTTTTCTCTAATCCAAGACGGATACTCCTGTTGATAATCATCGACAATTTTGGGAATTTCTTCTTGGTATTCTTTATCAAGAATTGCTAAATTCTTTTCTAAATTCTTAGTTGCTTCCGAAGTAGGATTGGTTTCTAACTCATAATGGAGTATTTTTTCTAGTTCGGGAAGCAAACGTCCAATTGTAGAACATTGCTTGAGTGATTCTAATTCTGGAATTGTACAGAGAACAAAGTTTTCTTCATCTTTGGAAGTGGCATTAGCGTACATATATTTTAACCCTACAAACTTCTAAAATTTTAAGAGCCAGCAATTTCTGAAGAAAATTCAACTTGCTGTTTTTAATCTACGTTTTATACTAGTAAGATTTCTAGTCTATTAATCTCATGTATTTCATAGTAAAACTCATATAAAAACTCATAAAAGCTACAGTTAGCGAGGGAGCATCCCATTTTGGTAGGGCAAACGCATCTAAATTATCAGTAAAACGAAGTTAAAATGAGTTCTAGATTTCAAATTATCTATCCTTTAGCTCTCATTGAGCGGGTTGCAATGTAGAAAATTTTTATTTTTAATAGAGGGTAAACCCTGGTTGACGGACAAAACTCAACAAGCCATGTAGGTAATGGATTTAACCGTAAACTCTCGTTCCGATACTGTTCGGTTAAGCCAAAAAGATGAGTTAATGAGAGTATTCGTACCCGAAATAGTATGGAACTCAAACCTTTAACTCGTATTGCTCCAAAAATCCAAGTAAGTGAAATATTTCCGGTTCTGTCGCAAAAAAATGAGAGTTAACGTGTAGTATAGTGAAAATCACTAATAGTATCCACGACTTCGACTCTTCTGATGAATTCCAAAGAACCTTTCAAATGGCGGCATTTTCAACAAGAAATTATTTTGCTGAATGTTCGTTGGTATCTTCGATATCCTTTGAGCTATCGTAATTTAGAAGAAATGATGTTAGAGAGAGGTTTAAAAGTAGATCATTCTACTATCTGCCGTTGGGTTCTGACTTATTCTCCCGAAATAGAGAAAAGAACTCGTCGTTTTCTCAAGCCTACCAACGATTCTTGGAAAGTAGATGAAACCTACATTAAAGTGAATGGGAAATGGAAATATCTGTATCGCGCCGTAGATAGTGAGGACAATACTTTGGACTTTATGCTCAGTGCAAGAAGAAATAAAAAAGCAGCAAAAAGGTTTTTTAAAAAAGTACTAAAAGCCAGACAAAACAAACAGCCTAGAGTTATAAATGTAGATAAGAATGCGGCTTATCCTCCAGCCATTGATGAACTTAAAGAAGACAAACTCTTAGAAGAAAATAGTGAATTAAGGCAAGTTAAATACCTCAATAACTTAGTGGAACAAGACCATAGAGGAGTCAAAAAAATTACAAATTATGGTCTAGGATATAAGTCATTTTACACAGCTTGGAGGACAATTAGAGGCATTGAAATTATGCACGTAATCGATAAAGGTCAGGTAGAAGGAGTTACTAAAAAGGATGTTTTAGGTCAGAAGAAATTTGTTGAATCTCTCTTTGGGATTGCTATCTAAAAAATCAGATAACCATCGGGTTATTTTGTCTTTCTCTACTTTTTGCGACAGAACCGAAATGTTGGCAGGTAAGAACTCTTGCAAAAATATTTTGTGATCTGATAAGGGGTTATTTTTGTTTGAATTTTTGTTGATTGAAATAGTAAGAATCGAGCTATTTTTTTCGATTAACTATTATTGGGCGATCGCTATATTAAAAATTGACAGCAAAATCTATTTCAGTAATTAATTGATTACTGAAAAAATTGGAATAGTTTAATTTTAAAACCGCGATTATTAGGCTAATTCATGATTATAAATACCAGCAATTAAATTCGCTCTTAAGCCAAACCTGCGATGCCGATTTCTATATCGATACGACAAAATTTTAAAGATTTTTAAACGACGATTAATATGCTCAACAGCAATTCTTAATCGATTTAATTGACGATTATATTTTTTCTGTTCCTTGGTTAATTTTCCGCCTCGGGGTTTTTTGATAGGGGTTTCACTATTCCCATGAATTTTAGTGATTCCTTGATATCCTTTATCCCCTATAACTTTAAGCAATTGATGAAATCTTACCTGACTACTTTTAAATAATCTAAAATCATGAGTTCTCCCTTTTTCATGATCTAGACATATTATCTTTCCTGTTTTTTCTCCAAAGACTACTTGGGTTTTTAAAGTATGCTCTCCTTGTTTTCCACGCATTAAATCTTTTTTGATGTTTTTTGGGTCTTTCAATTGGACTTTCCATGACATCCATTAAAATTAATTTTTCATTAAGAGCATTTTTCAATAACTTTTTCTTCCCTGGTAAACTGAATTTTCGAGATTGAATTAAAATATTTTCAACTTTTTTGACTATACGACATACTGTAGATTCGGCTAGTTTCCAATCTTTTGATATATGAAAGTAGGTTCGATATTCTCTCCAGTATTGAAGTGTTACTAAAACCCGATCTTCAATAATTAATTTGGCTCGACGCCCTGGTTTTTTCTTCTGTTTTTCTTCTGCTTTTACCAAGCGTACCATTAACCGAAAAGTTTGTCGTTTAACTCCAGTAAGCCGCTTAAATTCTCTTGACGGAAGTTTAATAGCTTGCCAATATTTCATGTTTGATTAATAAAAAAGTAAAACTTCTTAGCATACCACAAAATATTTTTGCAAGAGTTCTACTCTTTTCCAAAGATGCCGTGAAAAGTCAGGTTAAGAAAACTGGGTAATGTAACGGTAAGATGAACCAGGAACCTGAGTTAAACGAACTAGAAAAACTCAACCAGTTGTCAAAAAAGGAACTGGTGAAGCTCATACTGAGTCAACAAGAAATCATCGAGCAGCTAAAAATAGAAATAGAGAAGCTAAAAATAAGCAGAAGCCTAGACAGTAAAATATCGTCAAAGCCTCCATCATCAGATTTACTCAAAAAACCAGAAAGAAAAGAAAAGTCATCGTCTCAAAAACCGAAAAAAAGTACCCGGGGGGCAATTAGGACATCAAGGGAAAACAAGAAAAGGATTTGGGCGAGTAGATCGCTGCGAAGTACTCAAAGCAGAAAAGTGCTTGAGTTGTGGAGAACTGTTAGCCTCAGCAGAATCAATCAAGATTGAAACCAACTCAGCAGCAGTATTAGTAGAAAGACCAATAGAAATAGTTGAGTATCAACGTCATCACTCTCTATGTCAGTGTTGTGGAGAAATAACATCGCCACAATGGTCTCATCAGATTGTACCAGGACAAGACTTGGGAATTAAGTTACAGGGATTACTAGGATGGCTAGGAAACTATGGGCATCTACCCTATAAAAAGCAGCAGGAACTATTGCGGGCATTGCTGAATAGAGAGTGGATTTGTTAAAAAGAAAGAGTAGAGAAAAACTCTTTTGATGAATATGAAATGTCCTCGGTGTCAATCTGACAATACGCAAAAAGATGGTCATGCTAATGGCAAGCAAAGATGGGAATGTAAGGATTGTGGTCGTATTTTTCGGGACTCTTATTCCAGCAAGGGTTATCATCCTCAAGTCAAGAAAATTTGCCTCAATATGTACCTAAATGGCATGGGATTTCGAGGTATTGAAAGAGTCACAGGAATTCATCATACAACTATTATAAACTGGGTCAAAGAATCTGGAGAAGAGTTACCAGAAGACGAATCGGGAGAACCAGAACTTGCTGAGTTGGATGAATTACAAACTTATATTGGTCGCAAAACCGATAAAATTTGGATTTGGACAGCTATTAATCATCTTGCCCCAGGAATTATTGCTATGGAAATAGGAGATCGAAGTGGTTCAACTTTTAAGCAACTTTGGCAAAGAATTAAAATTTGGGATAGTCGAAAGTATTTCAGTGATGGATACTGTATCTACGCGATTTACATTCCATCAAGCAAGCATCAAGTTTTGCCGAAAACCAAGTTAACCAGAGTCGAAGGGGAAAATACCAGATTAAGACACTACTTAGCAAGATTACATCGAGCCACTTTATGTTATTCCAAATCGATTCAAATGCTGAGGTATTCCGTTAGACTTTTGATGCATTATTTAAAATTTAAACAAATTCCTATTCCTGTTTGATCCACTCTCTATTCAGCAATGCCATTTATTTGAGGTGCATAAGCCAGGCAGTGTTGCGAAAATAAAGTCGGTAAAGCTCAAAACTAATTTTAACTTTTCCTTGCTGTCTTTTGATTAGACCTAAACGGTAAAGATCGTTAGCTTCTGTAGTATTTATTTCTAACCAATCTTCAGTATTTACAATTTCTCGATAAATATCTTCTAAATTAGTGACCTCTCTCAATTGTCTATGCACACTCTGTAAATGCTCGTAATATATTCCTTCAGTATAGGGAGCTTGTTTCAGTAGTTTTTGAAGAGAAGTAATTTCCTTTTTCAAAGCATTAAATGTAAGTGTAATTAGATGAGGATGACCTCCTACTAAATCCATGACTGAAGCAATTTCTGTTGGTTCTAATGATAATGAATAATATACATTAGCTAAATCTGTCACTTGCTCAAAAGTAAATTCAGGCAAATTGATGAATGTTCCCACATTGTCAAAAGGTGACTGATTTTTAGGTAGATTTATCGATGGCTCAGTGGAATAGGCTAAAACCAAACGAATCTTGCTCCATAAAGGATTGGATTTCCCTTGTTCGTGCCAAGCTCTTAGTAATGAGAAAAAATCGATAGAAATTTCTTCATAGGGAAAAAGGTGATTTATTTCATCAAAAATTAAGACTAAAGGTTTGTCTATTACTTCGAGAATATAATCTTCAAAAAAATCGTTGCATAAAGTATTTGCACCTAAAAAAGAACTTTCCCAATGCTTGGCAATATTAGCCTCTAAATTCAGGGCATGAATGACGTTAGCGCAGAATGTCTGAAGAAATGTTTGAAGATTATTTAAAACAGCATGATCAGCCATTACTCTCATGTCAATAGATACAACATGGCACTCTCGTTCGGCAACAGACTTAATTCTCGAAAGCAGAGATGTTTTTCCCATAAATCTTGGAGCTTTGATTTTAATTAAAGCGAAGGGCTGAAGAACTTCTTCATCGCAGATGCTTTCAATTGTTCGATTACTTCTGTCCTGATCTATGCGTTCTAAATAGGGCGATTGGTTTCTATAATCTTTTTCTGGAGGCTTTTTCATTGCCTCATTCAGAATTTCATTAATAGTGTTCTTGGTAACTCTTCTTTCTAAAATTTCTGAAAGACTATTCCAAAGATCGGCTCCATATTCTCTGATAGTTTGTTCATCTAGATATATAGCATCTCCCATTTCTCTGTAAGTTTGAGGTTGAGGCGGTAGAGAAAATCGTAAAATTGCTGTTTTACTATCGCTTAATGGTTCATCTGTATGTTTCAAAATAAGTTCGCGAGCAAAGGATACTTTTTCCTCTCTTGTAAATTCCTCTCTTTCGTTTTCTTCTGCAAATGAACTCATTAAAAGCATCACTAGGTAACTCCAGTTAGATAAATTATATGGCTTGTAAATAAAGGCTTTTGAGCCTCATCGATAACGTCTGTCTATAAATAGTAGGAACAACACTTAAAACCAAAAATCCTACAGATTACTACAACTGCTTTAATTAACTGATTAGATCAACCTATATTTTCCTACAGAATTACGAAATATATGTTGCTATCGTTAATTCATAACAAGCATCTAGAGAAAACAAAATGACTCAAAAACTTGACCTTTTCACTGCTTGGTAAAAAATGAAGCTTGGTTTAAAAATTAACTTCATATCAAAAAAATTTATCTGAAAAGGAAAAATAATGACTATTTTTAAAAACAATCCCAAAGAAAAGCTCTTCTCTAAATTACAGTCAGAAGAAGCAAAAGTAATCACAGGAGTTAGACTTGTCTCCTCAAGAAGCTATTATTTTGATTATTTAATAGTAAAATCAAAGACATTTCAAAATAATGCTGGGTAAACTGTCAAATTTAGTTAGCTAAAGGTGGATTCAGATAAGCTGAGATTAAGAATTTATTATCTTCAAGTCCAGAACATGAACTTTCCACACTGTAATTCCATAGCTGTCTCTCAACTTCATAGGGTTACATATTTGGGCTGTTAAATGTTCTGATGCAAAAGCTATCGTCATACTTTTAATGAGCGCAAAAAAAAATTCTCCAAGAAATAGAAAAATTAGAAATCCTATTTCATGATGCTTAAACACAAAAAAAAGTTTATTTGACAGAGCTTTTGAATGATTTTGGCTATCTAGTTCTGACAAATTCTAAATTCTCTGAAGATTTGACTTATTTTCCACTTAGTTGATTCATCGCATCTATGCAGAGGTAAATATCGAAAAATTTCTTAATCAATAAATTGCAAAATCATATTTTGAACAAGAGGTTTGACATGGACGAAGAAATGAATCTGTTTATTGAAGGAACAGAAGGAAATGACGATTTGAGAGGAGGCGCAGAAAACGAAACCCTTTCAGGAGGATTAGGAAACGATAGTCTAGCTGGACTTGAGGGAGATGATCTAATCCTAGGTGGTATTGGGGAAAGAAATGATGAAATTAATAGTGATACTCCAATTCTTGATGGAATTGCATCTTTCGAAGCTGAAGGTGGCAATGATACTTTGAATGGTGGTTTGGGAAATGACTTTTTATATGGTGAGGAGGGAAACGATCTCCTGTTTGGTGGAACAGGAGATGATGTACTTTATGGGGGAACCATTCGTCAAGATGAGTCTGGTATCTTCAATAATTTTATCGGGGGTAGAGATATCCTAGAAGGAGGGGAAGGTAATGATGTATACCTTTTATCTCGTGAATTTTCCGGTGGTAGTGAAATTGTTGACGTTTCAGGAGAATTTGATACTTTAATTATTGAGGATTCCACTAGTGACTTTGATGCAATACGTAGTTCTTTTTCAACCATAGAAGTTTTTGAAGATCCTGCTACCTATGGAGATTCTGCGATCGCATTATCCTTACCCCAAGAAGGCATAGTAGGACTGTTTAAATCTGATACAGAATTAATTATCGATCTTAACCGTGATGGTGTAGCTGAACCTGCTGACGACTTAACTGTCTCTAATTTTTTTGATGCAGAGGGCAATCCTGGTTCTGGCTTTATAGAGTTCATCAACAATGCTAATTCCCTAGATATTATTGACTTTTTTGCCGAGCAAACTATCCCTGAAGTTGCCGGAGATGAGGCAGAAATAACTGTCTATCGTTTTTTTAACAATAATTCAGGAGTTCACTTTTATACAGTAGACGAAAATGAACGAGACTCCGTTCAAAATTTAGATCACTTCAGTTTTGAAGGAGAATCTTACAATGTATTAGATCCTCTGTCTGGGGCAGAGGGAGCTGTTCCTGTCTATAGTTTTCTGAATCAAGATACTGGGGTTCATCTTTATACTACTTCGGAAACAGAAAAAGAAGCTGTTGAGGAATTGGATAACTTTAGCTTTAAGGGTGAAGTTTTTTCTGCATTCGATACCCAGATAGAGGGAACAATTCCCATCTATCGCTTTTTCAATGCCGATACAGGAGCACATTTTTATACTCCCTCGGCAGCAGAAAGGGATAACGTAGAAGACAATCTAGCTGAATTTGAGTACGAAGGAATTGCTTATTTTGCTTTTCCCACAGAAGAATTTTGACGAAGAGGCTTAGAAATAACAACCTCATTGAACTCTTCTAATTAAATTACGGCGATCGCATGTGTCGATATTAAGAAAATCTTCACCGAAAGGACTATCCTGCCAGTGTTTTTTTAGTTCTGAAACTGTAGTTAAAATTAGTTCTTGCATTGCAAACTTTCGTCCTTCTCATCAGGCGATCGCTCAAAAGATGCCCTAAACACATATTTGTCATGATCTCCAACACCGAGCCATTTCTTGAAAACAGCTTGAAGCCTTTAAGTTCGAGCTGGTATCTACCTTCAATGCTGATAATTTCACAGATGAGATACATGGCAATAGTAATAATGATACTTGGTTAAATTTTGCAAGTAATACTTTTCCATATTTCATCAATATTCATCGATTAAATCCTCACATTTACGCATAATCATCCAGAATTTAGAGTAAGAATAATGATAAAAGTTTTAGTGATTGAAGATGAAATAAAAGCCAGAGAAAATTTCCTAGGATGTCTGGAAACAGGAGGATTTAAAGGAATTGAAGCTACAGATGGCTACATGGGAGTTCAAAAAGCACAAGAGCAACTACCAGAATTAGTAGTTTGCGATATTCTTTTGCCAGAACTTAACGGTTACGGAGTACTCAAAACCTTACGCCAAGAACCGACTACAGCAATTATTCCCTTTATTCTATTAACGAGTAATATTAATAGGGCGGAATTCCGACAAGGTATGCAATTAGGAGCAGACGATTATTTATCAAAAGCTTCTACAGAAGAGGAATTTTTGGGAGCGATCGCGGCACAGCTAAGAAAAAGAGAAGCCCTCAAAGAATTTTACACAAAAAAGTATAAGCGATCAGAAATTAAGCCTGAAACTGAGACTAATTCGATTTTACCTTCTTCTCAAGATCCGAAAATACAAGAAATTTTTGACTATATCGAAGCTCATTATCAGGAATCAATTAGCTTGATAGATGTGGCAAATGCAATGGGCTATTCTAAATGCTATCTCACTAATTTAGTAAAACGTCAAACAGGAACATCACTTCATTGCTGGATTATCAAACGTCGTCTGGCTGCTGCTGAAGCTTTACTTAAGGGAACTAATTATTCATTAGAGACGATCGCTGAGGAAGTAGGGTATTTTAATCCTAGTCATTTCTATCGTCAGTTTCGTCAATATAGAGATACGACACCGAAAGTTTGGCGTAAAATACATCGGGGTTATTAAACGCTTATTTAAGGATGAGCATTGCACTTACTCAAATTATGCAATGCCCAGATATTTTATGTTAGAAAGTTAATATATTCCTTATTACTTTGATGTATGTAGTTTGATTTTTTCCATCCAATTATCTGGAACTTTAAACCCATAACTCCATCTAAAAGTTTTGGATCTATTGACGATACAATGCCAGAATAATCTATCTTTCTGGTTCTCTATTTTAAAAAATCTAACTAACTTTGGTTTATCTTCTAAATCAACTATCTTCTTAGTTTCAGGATGCATATAGCGGAAAAATGAAGAACCGCTTTTTAGTATTTCTGGTTCGTCGAAATCAATTACGTACATTCTCCAACCTGCTGCTTCTTCATTAGTATGCCAAAGTCTGTAGGCATTTGGAGGATAGCAAAAACTACCTGAAAGTTTTACTTCAGCATCAAAAAAATTTGAGAGAATTCTTACTATGTTTAGCTTAGACTGAAAATAATCTTCATAAAGTTCTTCATTAACATAGTTGTCTAAACCTATTAAATGAAAATCACGACGATTAAATTTTTTTTGTTCAGAAAAACACTTTGATTTTATAGAAATATAATCCATAATTTCTTTGTATTTAGCTTGAAAATTTTCTGAATCTGGAGAAATAGAAGTAAAATTTAAATCCTCATCTTTAAATGTTTTGTTAAACAGACTTAGATCAGCTGCGTTAGGTTTTATTTTTATTTTATCTAATTCATTAAGCAGTGCTTTAAATTCTTTTATATCTCTTAAATTAAATTCATAACATTCAGCAGAAAAATTATTTTTATTGTCATATGATTGTTCGAGAGAAATTATATTTTCTTTTTTATTTCTTTTTTTATTGATATACTTAACTACTTCTTCAAGAACTTTTTCATATTCATAATTAGTAAAAAATAGGTTATTTTTACGACCGATATTCGCAACTTCTTTGAAAGCAGTAGTAGCTCTTACCATTTCTTTGGTTTTATTATTTGTCAAAAGTTCAACAACAGCTTTTTTTGACATTACTGACTCCTTGATTATTCTTTTTTACTAGTCTTTCTTCACCAGATAAAAATAATAATATGCATATTATTATTTTTCAATGACATATGTTTATATGAAAAATACAAAATTATATTAATCTTTATGCAAGATTGAAGAAACAAATGCAATTTTTAACTAAATAATTAATATTGATTTAAATAATAAAAAAAAATATATTAATTACAGTAAAATAATTTAAAACCAGAGGAATAAGTAACCTATGGAAAACCAACAAGGCGCAAATCAAAATTCTCAAAAATCAAGAACTGAAATTGAAGCAACTTTAGTTGCAAAAGCCTGGCAAAATGATGACTTTAGACAAGAATTAATGAGCAATCCTAGAAAAGTTTTTGCGAGTGAATTTAATCAAGAAATACCAGAATCTACAAATATTCAAGTCCTTGAAGAATCTAATGATACTTACTATCTAGTCATACCAAAAAAACCTGATGTTTCAGAAGAGTTGTCTGATGAAGCATTAGAAGCTATTGCAGGAGGATGGTATTTTGTTACGAATGATGATGAAGGAGCTATAGTAGGTTCAGATTCAAATTAAATACTCTCTTTTTCCAATTATAAGTGTAGCTATTGCTTGCAGTAAAAAACAAGTAATAGCTAAGAACTTTTAATATTTACTCGTTAGCTTTTTTTGAAAAATATGGTAACCAAAATCAATATTTCTAATAGTAACTCAGATAAGGTTATTTCTTGTACTAAGGATAACCGAAATACAAAATTAGAGAATCCTAAAGAGTTTAAAATAGTACGTGCAAGTAATATAAAGCGTTTTTTAGAAAGATGGACAGCAGATCCATCTTTTCAAAGTTGGGTATCTGCTAAACCTTATGAAGCTATTAATTATCATGGCTTACAAGTTAATTTAAATGAAGTTGAACCTTTATGGGAAGAAAATAGTAGTAAAAAGAATAGTGAGTTAGCCAACATTTTCACGAATCTAAAACAATCTTCAAAACAAACTGAAAGTTCTAAAGAACTTAAACGACTAAAATCTATTGCTGCTGCTTCAATTGAACCCCATTATAAAGCATGGCGTGAACAACAAATCTCTCGTACTACAAGTCAGTTTAAAAAAGGAGTACAAGATGCAATTATGCACGCTCCAGTTTCATTTGAACTTAGTAAAGGATGTTCGATTGGATGTTGGTTTTGTGGTGTCTCTGCTCCTCGTCTGGGCGATATCTTTTTATATAATTCAGAGAATGCGCAATTATGGCGTGAAGTACTGGAATTAATGAAAGAAACCCTGGGGCAGTCTGCTGGTGCTGGTTTTTGTTATTGGGCAAGCGATCCACTTGACAACCCAGATTATGAAAAATTTTGTCTCGATTTTTATGAAACTTTTGGTTTGTTCCCTCAAACTACTACTGCACAACCTCTTAAAGATATTGCTCGTACTCGTTCACTTCTAAAGCTTTCCAGAGAAAGAGGGTGTCCGCTTAATAGATTTTCTATTCTTTCTTTGAATATGCTTGATCGAGTCCATAAAGAATTTAGCGCTAAGGAGTTAGCTTTTGTAAATTTGGTTCTCCAAAATAAAGAAGCAAAAAAAAACAAAGCCAATAGTGGAAGAGTACGTGAAAGAAATATCAGCAGAGGAGAAGAAGATGACGAATTTCCTGAACAGGGAACAATTGCTTGTGTGTCTGGATTTTTATTTAACATGGTAGACCGCAGTGTTAAGCTCATAAGTCCTTGTAATGCAAATGAACGCTGGCCTCTAGGCTATATAACGTATGATGAGGGAACTTTTGATGATATTGATGAGCTGAAAGCTCTTCTTGAAAGAATGATAAGGGATAATATGTCTCTAACAATCAAACCAAATGATGTCATTAATTTTCGTCGCGATCTTAGATATGAAAGTTTTGAAGATGGTTTTCAATTAACAACTAAATTTAAAACTTTTAAGTTCAAACATGATTTTTCTCTTCGTGAATTAGGTGCAATTATTCACAAGGGTAACAGAACTGCTAGAGAAATTGTTTCTATTCTTGAACAAAATAACATTTCTTCCGCTTTCACAAATTATTATCTTAATCTGATGTTTGAGAAAGGAGTTTTGGACGATGAGCCAAAGCTAAAATAATCGCTATTTTCTTAGCATAATTTCATTGAAGCTTAATTTTACTTTTCATAGTTTACGACCGAATAACTATTCTCTAGCTTCATATTGAATAGTAAAAATTTGTCCAATTAATTAATAATCCAGGAGAAAGACTCATGTCTATTGAAAGTGCAAAAGCTTTTTACCAAAGAATGACCGATGATGCATCCTTTCGCACACCATTTGAAGCAGAATTATCTAAAGAAGAACGCCAACAACTAATTAAAGACTCTGGCTATGATTTCACTGCCGAGGAATGGCAGCAAGCGATGACAGAAATTCAAGCTGCTAGGTCTAATGAGGAATTGAATGAAGAAGAACTTGAAGCGATCGCAGGTGGTGCTGTAGCAGCAATGTATGGCGTAGTTTTTCCTTGGGATAATGAATTTCCTTGGCCTAGGTGGGGGGGATAATACTTAGCCTTTGGCTATTAAAGAGTGCCTTCTCTAAAATAGCCAAAAATAATAAGCTTTGCAAAGGTTTTCATCCTTTAAAGAAAAGTCCGTAAATTATGGAGAAAAACTATGTCTATCGAAAACGCAAAATCATTTTATGAACGAGTATCTACGGATAAGCAATTTCGTACTCAACTCGAAAATACAGCTTCAGCAGAAGAACGTCAGAAAATTATCCAAGCTGCTGGTTTTGAATTTACAAATCAAGAATGGGAAATTGCTAAAGAGCAGATTTTAGCAACATCTGAATCTAATAATGGTGAATTAAGTGAAGCAGAATTAACGGCGGTAAGTGGTGGAGTTGATTTATCTATTTTTGAGTTATTAGATGAAGAACCATTATTTCCTATCAGACCTCTGTATGGTTTACCAATATAGAATCTCGATTAAATAACTTAACAGACAATAAGATAAATGACTAAAAAATACAGACGAGTTAGTTATGCAGTTTGGGAAATTACCTTGAAATGCAATCTAGCTTGTAGTCACTGTGGTTCGAGAGCAGGGCAGGCAAGAACCAAGGAACTATCTACAGAAGAAGCTTTTAATCTGGTTCGGCAACTAGCCGATGTAGGAATCAAAGAGGTTACTCTAATCGGTGGCGAAGCCTTTATGCGCTCTGATTGGCTAGAAATTGCCAAGGCTGTTACTGAGGCAGGGATGATCTGCGGTATGACTACAGGTGGATTTGGTGTCAGTTTGGAAACTGCCAGAAAAATGAAAGAAGCTGGAATTAAAACAGTTTCTGTATCTATCGATGGTGGCATACCAGAAACCCACGATCGCCAGCGAGGGAAAAAAGGTGCTTGGCATTCTGCTTTTAGAACCATGAGCCATCTAAAAGAAGTCGGCATCTATTTTGGCTGCAATACCCAGATAAACCGTTTATCTGCCTCTGAATTCCCAATAATTTACGAACGAATAAGGGACGCTGGAGCAAGAGCTTGGCAGATTCAATTAACTGTACCTATGGGTAATGCGGCAGATAATGCAGACATGTTATTGCAACCATACGAACTATTAGATATTTATCCCATGTTAGCTCGTGTTGCTAAACGAGCTAAACAGGAAGGTGTTCGCATACAGGCGGGAAATAATATTGGCTATTATGGCCCTTATGAAAGACTGCTGCGTGGTAGTGATGAATGGACATTTTGGCAGGGTTGCGGAGCGGGTTTAAATACCTTGGGTATCGAAGCTGATGGCAAAATTAAAGGTTGTCCTTCTTTACCTACGGCTGCTTATACGGGCGGTAATATCCGCGATCGCCCTTTAAGAGAAATAGTCGAACAGACTGAAGAGCTTAAATTTAATCTGAAGGCTGGGACTGAACAGGGCACAGACCACATGTGGGGATTTTGTAAAACCTGTGAATTTGCTGAACTCTGTCGAGGTGGTTGTTCTTGGACGGCTCATGTCTTCTTTGATCGCCGTGGGAATAATCCCTACTGCCATCATCGTGCTTTGAAACAGGCACAAAAAGACATCAGAGAAAGATTCTATTTAAAAGTAAAAGCAAAAGGGAATCCTTTTGATAATGGGGAATTTGTCATTATAGAAGAACCTTTCAACGCACCTTTGCCAGAGAACGATTTGCTTCATTTTAATAGCGATCACATTCAGTGGCCAGAAAACTGGCAAAATTCTGAATCTGCTTACGCTTTAGCAAAGTAAATATTTTTTCAGATGAACTCTAATCAAATACCAAATAAAGTAGCCACAGCAGCTCAAAAATCAGATGATTCCAGCTCGGTTTTACCTCGTCAGGGTTGGCAAGACAAGCAAGCTTTTATCAAAGCATTAATTAAAGCAAAACAAAGTTTAGAAATTGCTGAAATTAGCAATTTTCTGACATGAAACGTATACATCGGTTATTTTATCCTTCTGCTTGGTCGATCACAGTAAAAGTTCTTGCTGCCTTGCTAGCATTGGCATTAATACCGATGAGCCTCAATTCTTTTTACAATCTGCATCAGGGCTTAAAAAATGCGGAAGAGTTAGAACAACAAAAGCTAGAGCTTTTAGCAACTCGCGAAGCCAGCCGTTTGGAACGATTGATTCTTGATGCTCAGCAAATAGTAGTTCAAGTTAGTCAGGAAAGTGACGCGAGCGCTTTTTTATCGACGAATAATATTCAGGGACAGAAAGTAATACAGTCCAATTTACAAGGCTTCTTGGGTAATACTACTCACTCTAGCTTGATCTATGATGCAGTCTATCTGATAGATCCAAACGGAGAATGTGTTGCCTCAACTGATGAGTCATTTATAGGCAATAACTATGGTTTTCACGAGTATTTTCGTCAAGCAATGAAGGGAAAAATTTATATTTCTAACTTCTTAAACGAGAATACTAACCAAAGATCGGCAATTTATCTTGCTAATCCTGTACGTGCCTCCACTGGCAAAATTATCGGTGTGGCTGTCATGAAAATAAGGGAAGAATTTATTACCAAGACTTTTAATAGGTTAAATTTAGACCCAAAAAGCTATGCTTTTTTAATCGATCAGATTGGCATAGTTACCAGCCATCCGAATAAATCTTTGCTACATCATAGTCTGGGTAATTCATCTAGGAAGACGCAAAAACAAGTTAAATTCGACCAACACTATAACCGCGACCAAATAGCTAGCCTAGATTTAAAAAAGTTTGCTAAAGATATAGCAGGGACAACAAAATCAGGTTATCTGAGCTATAAGTCTTCTTCCGAGAAACAACGTCAGAGAGTCGGTTTCGCTACTTTAGCAATCAAGCCTTGGATATTGGGAATTAACCTTTCTGAAACCGATTTTACTGCACCTTTAAGATATTTAATGTGGCAAAACTGCCTGAATCTGCTAGTTGTTGGTGCGATCGCGTCAATTCTGTCAATTGTCTTGGCACATAGTATTACTAAGCCAATCAAAGAACTTTCGGTAATGGCAGAAGCGATTGAACAAGATAGCTTTGAATTTGATCGTTTGCTTAAACTTGCCAATAACCAAAACGATATTGGGCGTTTGGTTCGCATATTTATCCATATGGCTCATCGAGTCAAAGCTAAAGAACAAAGGCTCAAGCAAAAGGTAGTACAGCTAAATTTTGAAATTGATGAAGTAAAAAGAGAACGTCAGGTAGCAGCGGTTACAGGAACAGAATACTTTCAACAACTACAACAAAAAGCACAACGACTCAGAAATAGATCTCCTGTAGGCAGAAATATTGAAGCTGAATATTACCAGCAAATAAAGCAGCAAGCGCTAAGAATGAAGCAGTCAACCATAAGTAAT
This sequence comes from Pleurocapsa sp. PCC 7319, assembly GCF_000332195.1. Taxonomy (NCBI): domain Bacteria; kingdom Bacillati; phylum Cyanobacteriota; class Cyanophyceae; order Pleurocapsales; family Pleurocapsaceae; genus Pleurocapsa; species Pleurocapsa sp. PCC 7319. Next base: position 26,486 of record NZ_KB235920.1, on the reverse strand, counting down.
TAATCTTATATTCTAAATTTTCCAAGAGGTTTATAAATTATGTGCAAAATAGTCTCAATTCACTCATTCCGTGGCGGTACTGGTAAATCAAATATGGTTGCTAATGTTGCTGCAACTATGGCTCAACAAGGACAAAAAGTAGGAATTATCGATACCGATCTTCAATCTCCAGGTATTCACGTTATTTTTGGGCTAGATGAAGACCAAATAAATCTTTCTCTAAATGACTATCTGTGGGGCAAGTGCAATATTCAAGAGGCTGCTTATGATGTTACTTGTGTTTTTAATTCCGAACCAGTTGATGGCGAACTCTATTTAATTCCTTCAAGTATCAAAGCTGGAGAAATTTCTCGGGTTTTAAGAGAAGGCTATGACGTTGGTAGGTTAAATGACGGTTTTCAGGAATTAATTCGTTGCCTCAAACTAGATTATCTATTAATTGATACTCATCCTGGGTTGAACGAAGAAACTTTGTTATCGATCGCTATTTCTGACGTTTTAGTTGTAATTTTCCGTCCAGATAGTCAAGATTTTCAAGGTACAGCGGTAACGGTAGATGTTGCCCGTAAATTACAAGTTCCCAAGATGTTGCTGGTAGTGAATAAAGTACTATCTGCTTATGATTTTGCAGCCTTGATAACTAAAGTACAACGCAGTTATAAAACTGACGTTGCGGGAATTATTCCTCTTTCAGAAGATATTATTCAACTCGCTAGCAGTGATGTCTTCTGTTTGCGACATCCCGACCATTTTTTTAGTCAGACAATCAGGGAAATTTCCCAGCAAATTGCTAGCAAACCTGAAGCAGTTCTGGCAGGAGAAATTAAGTGAAACTAGAAGAACGTACCAAAATATTGAGAGATTTTGATGCTGATGAACAAGAGGTAGCAGAACTGTTGGCATACAATCAAAATATTTTTCAGCAAAATGATATAAAAACTTTACCTCAGTTTCCTTTAGCATCAGAATCTCATATAGCTGTATGGCAAGAATATGTTACCCAAGCAAAAACACAAAGTAGCTGGGAAACCCTTAAGAATGTTTTGGTACAGCTAAAATTTCCGATTCAATCGGGTATTAGTCAAACTGCATCCTATCGTGGTGCAACTCTTAAAGGAATTGAGCCTAATTTAACGAATGGTTTGATTTTACAAAAGCCAGAAGAATTACAGTTAACTATTCATCAAAGTTTGGCAGGTAAAATACCTGTATTACTAACTACAAACCGCGAAGACTTTGTATCTCTGGTAAGGGCAATAACAAAGCGTAACGAGCCAGTAGCTATTCCCGATTCTATGGGAGCTTGTATGGTAGCTGGCTACAACAACTGGGATAGAATTCGTCGTTATCGTCGGAAATGGTCGGCTAATAATATTGATAATTCAGAATCAGCTTGGTCAAGAGCATTCAAACAACTGATTGCACATAAAGAACTTTATCAAGATAAATTTATCATTCTTAGCGATGGCTTTTACAGTAATGTTGCTCCAGAAGAATTAGGAATATCAAAAACAGAGTGGAAGCGTCTATCTTTAACTATTCGCTTGGAGCATGAATGCACTCATTACTTTACTCGTCGTGTCTTTAATTCGATGCAAAATAACCTGCTAGACGAATTTATTGCCGACTATAGAGGAATTGTTGCTGCCACAGGAAGTTATAAAGCTGATTGGTTTCTTCGCTTTATGGGTTTAGAGTCTTTTCCCCATTATCGAGAAGGAGGAAGATTACAAAACTATCGCGGACAACTATCAGAAGGGGCTTTTACGATTTTACAAAAATTGGTAAAGTCAGCAGCGGAAAATTTAGAAGATTTTGACCGCAACTATGCCCACCAGCTAAAAACTACGGAAAATCAAACAACAATGCTTGTGGCATTAACTTCTGTGACGATCGAAGAATTAGCCTCGTCTCACAATTACCTAAAGAAGAAGATGGAATCTCAACTATCAACTTGTTCAAATTAAACTTACGCTTCAAAGGGCGGAGAATTAGACCCTTATAGAGATTAAAACATGAGAGAAAAATCATGACGGAAATTTTACTCAAGGAATTAAATAATAGCGATATTGAATGGTTGCTCAAGACTGGTCGCCGTCAAGATCTAGCTTCGGGGACTCAACTTGTTCGAGCTGGCAAATCTCTAGATTGCTTGCATATATTAATTGAAGGAAGTTTAGGATCTTATGTATCTGAGATTGATAATAATCCTCTATCCCGTGCTTTTATCGCGCTTAATGACGACCAGCCAACTACAGGAATAGAAATAGCTCGTCTATCTAGTGGCGAAGTAGTAGGAGAAATGTCCTTGATTAATTTGCATCCTCCGATGACGGATATTATAGCCCTAGAAAATTCACAAATTTTGTCTATTCCGCTGTTACAAATTGAAGCTAAGTTAGAATCAGATATTGATTTTGCAGCCCGATTTTATCAAGCGCTCAATATTTTACTTGCCAATAAATTAGAAACGATTATCAATCGCTTGGGTCGCAGTAAAATTGCTCCAGACAATTCAATTAAAGATGTACTATATGTTTTTGGCGAACTCAATGATAGCGATCTCGATTGGTTAATTGCTAATGGCGATCGTCAAAAAATCAAGGCAAATACTACTTTAATTCAAGAAGGTAGACCCATAGAGGCACTTTATATAATCCTTAGCGGTCAAATATCTTTGTCTGTTACCGAAGATAAACGCAATCCTTTAACTCGAATCTTCTCGGCGATCGAAAATAGCTCAAACCCAGAAATTGAAATAGCAAAACTCTCTCAAGGCGAAACGATTGGAGAGACAGCTCTTGTTGATGGCCGCTTGTCTGCGATTAATGCTACAACCACTAAAAATACAACTATTTTGTTTATATCTCGCTCATTATTGTCAGTTAAGTTACAGCAAGATATTAGCTTTGCAGCCCGTTTCTACCGAACTATTTCCGCATTATCGGCAGATAGACTGCAAGGGATGTTATCTCGATTAGCTCACAGTAGGAGAATGTATCACAAGGGAGATTCTCTAGATCATACCGAAACATATGCTGATGAATTAAATAATGTTGCTTTAGATCGAATGGCATTAGCTGGAAAAAGATTTGATTGGATCTTGGAACAATCCAAAGTCAGCTAAAAAGATGATTTTCTGGCTGCAAAGATAAAAACAATGTCTTTAATTTTCTTATCATCCTAAAATGAGCGATAAAATCGTTAGGTTAATTTCATCTAATTCAGATAAAAATTCTCGTAGTCTTAAGATTCGCGTACTAATTGTAGACGACCAAAATTTAGTACGTCAGAGACTTAAACTGTTAATAGAAACTGAAGCAGATTTGGAAGTAGTAGGGACTGCCGAAGATGGCGAAATCGCGATCGAGCAAATAGAGTCATTAAAACCTGACGTCATTCTGCTCGATCTGGAAATGCCGAGAATGAATGGAATCAAAGTAACCAGAATCATCTCAAAACGCTTTCCTGAATGTCGAATTTTGATTCTTAGTTCTCACGAAACCAGTGAATATATTGATCGGGCTATAGATGCGGGGGCAAGGGGGTACTTACTAAAAAATGCTCCTATAGAAGAGTTAAATAATGCAATTCACTCAGTAAACAGAGGATATTTCCATTTAGCTCCAGGATTATGGGAAAAATTTCATCAGAATAAATCCCAAACGACTTTAGAAACTCCAGCATCCAAGATACAAATAAAAAATAGTTCTACTCAATCGCCTCCTCAAGAAAGCAAATTGTTTCGCCAAAAATCTCTAGAACGTTTGGCATCTCCCGAAAAACTCGACCTGTTGATGCGGGTAGTCAATCCCAAAAGCTGGCTGCCCTTGGCGACTCTTGGTTCTTTAATATTGGCAGCAGGGATTTGGAGCGTTTATGGGAAGCTTCCTGTAACGGTAGAAGGTCGAGGTGTTTTGATTTTTCCCAGTAAAGTCGTGCCTCTTCAAGCCAAAAGTACGGGACAATTATTAGAACTCAAAATTAGACCAGGAGATCAAGTCAAAAAAGGAGAAGTCATTGCTACCATAGCTCAGATAGATCTTCGCAAACAATTAGAATTAGCTCAAGCTAAATTAATTCAGTTACAAAATCAAGATCGCGATATTAATCTGCTGCAAAACCAACGACAAGATCGGGATTTAGAGTCGATATCGGAACAGCGTCAGACTTTAGAACAAAGATTAAACATTTTAGAAGAACTTACCCCAACTTTAAGAGATAAAGGGTTAGTATCCATAGAACGCGATCGCGAGGCTGTTAAAACTCGCTTAAAAACTTTGAGGGAATTATTACCCACCTTTGAACAAAGATTAAAGACACGAAAGAGGCTATTTGATGAAGGAGCAATCTCCGATGACGTACTTTTGCAGGCGAGACAAGAATATTTCGATAACACCGCCCAGATTAGCGAGGCTGAATCTCAACTAAAGCAACTAGATGTCAAAGAAGCAGATGCTTTAAAAGAATATCTTTCAAATTTAAACGAAATTAAAAATATTAAAGCTCAATTACAAGAGCTTCGGAGTAAAAAAGCTAATCTCGCCCAACAAGATTGGGAAAATTCTAATAACCGCACTAAAGAAATACAGGAAACTGAGCGAGAAATTGCTCGATTATCCGAACAAATTACAGATAATAGCCAAATTATTAGCCAACATAACGGCAAAATCTTAGAAATTACCACCAATCTCGGTCAAGTAGTTCAGCCAGGCAATCGTATTGCCAATATAGATATCGATAATCCAAGGGGCAAAATGGTGGGAATTACCTATTTTCCCGTTGAAGATGGCAAAAAAATTCAGCCAGATATGAATATTCAAATTACCCCTCAGACAATTAAAAGAGAAAGATTTGGCGGTATTATAGGGGAAGTTAAGCGAATTTCACCCTTTCCCATTACGAAAGAAGCTGCTGCCAATATTGTTGGCAATCCCGAAGTGGTTGAAGGTTTAGTGTCAAAAGACCGACCGGGATTAATGCAAGTATCTGCTACTCTGCAATCTGATGCCAATACTTATAGTGGCTATCGGTGGTCTTCTTCTTCTGGACCAAACTTAAAAATTTCCCCTGGAACTACAACTATTGCTCGCGTCAAGGTAGAGGAAAGGTCACCTATTAGTTATGTTATTCCTTTATTGAGGTCGGTCAGTGGTATCTACTAATTCTACTTTAAATCTCTCTAATCCTTGGCAACAACTCCAGAAACTATTGCCATCTCGTCGGCGACGCGTCAAAACTCCTACTCTCCTGCAAATGGAAGCGGTGGAGTGTGGTGCTGCTACTTTGGGGATAATTATGTATTATCTCGGTCAAATAGTACCATTACCAGAGCTACGAAGAGAATGTGGCGTTTCGAGGGATGGTTCTAAAGCTTCGAATATGCTCAAAGCTGCCAGACGTTATGGGTTGGAAGCTAAAGGCTTTAAAAAAGAACTAGCTCAGTTGCGAGAACTTCCCTTACCCTATATTGTGTTTTGGAACTTCAATCACTTTTTAGTCGTAGAAGGTTGGGGTAAAGAAAAAGTTTATCTCAACGATCCTGCTACAGGACCTTGCACTGTTTCTCTACAGGAATTCGACGAGGCATACACTGGTGTAGTCCTGGTAATCCAACCAGGAAAAGAATTTAAAAAAGGCGGCCGTAAAGCGAGTATGCTGCTAGCTATCTGGTCGCGACTTAAAGGGACAACAGGAGCACTGGCATACTGTATGTTAGCGGGATTTTTACTCACTTTAGTAGGGTTGGTAGTTCCTGTATTCACTCAAGTATTCATCGATGAAATCTTAATTCAAGGAAGACAACATTGGCTGCGACCCCTACTATTAGCAATGGCGATCGCGGCTATCTTTCAATGTGGTTTAACTTTATTGCGATTGCGCTATTTACGTCGTCTTAAAATCAAACTGGCTGTGGGAATGTCGAGTCGTTTTCTCTGGCATATTTTAAGACTTCCCGTCAGTTTTTATGCTCAAAGATTTGCAGGAGAAATTAGTAATAGAACTAATTTAAACAATCAAGTTGCCGATATTCTCTCAGGACAGTTAGCAACCACCATCATCGATACAGTGATGCTTGGTTTTTATGTCATAGTCATGAGTCAGTATGATTTGGTATTGACAGTTATCGTATTTGGTTTTGCTGCGATTAATGTAATCACTCTTCAAAAGATTTCTCGCCAACGTAAAGATGCTAATCAGCGATTAATTCAAGACTATGGTAAAGCCGCAGGTACCTCTATTGCTGCTCTACAAAGTATTGAAAATATTAAAGCTTCGGGTTTAGAGTCGGATATTTTCGCTCGTTGGTCAGGATACTACACCAAAGCAATTAATTCTCAACAGGAATTGGGAGTTACAAACCAGACTTTATCAGTATTACCCGTATTGTTGTCTTCACTCTCAACAGCTTTTCTTCTTGCTGTTGGTGGATTGAGAGTTATGGATGGGCATCTCAGTATTGGGATGCTAGTAGCTTTTCAAAGTATGATGGTAAACTTTCAACAGCCTGTCAATAATTTAGTAAGTTTTGGTAGAACTCTTCAGGAATTAGATGGTAATTTAATTCGTCTGGATGATGTGTTAGATAATCCTACTGATACAGGATTAGAGCACCGACTCAGAGAAGCAAACAATAGAGAAATTTCATCAACGCCCAAGTTAGAAGGACACTTAGAATTAAAAGATCTAACTTTTGGCTATAGTCGTTTGGAGGCACCTCTAGTTGAAAACTTTAGCCTCAAATTAAAACCAGGACAAAGAGTTGCCCTAGTTGGTGGTAGTGGTTCTGGTAAGTCTACCGTTGCCAAATTAGTTAGCGGACTTTACGAACCTTGGTCGGGAGAAATTTTGCTCGACAATCAACCAAAATCTCTAATCTCTAACCAGTTATTAACTAACTCTTTAGCTATGGTTGAACAAGATATATTGATGTTTTCAGGAACGGTAAGAGATAATCTAACTCTTTGGGATACAACTATCCCTGACAAATATATCAAGCAGGCTTGTCAAGATGCCTTGATTGACGATGTCGTCCAATCCCTACCTGGAGGATACAACGCAGAATTATTAGAGGGGGCAGCTAATCTAAGTGGCGGACAAAGACAACGATTGGAAATCGCCCGCGCTTTAGTGAATAATCCTTCGATTTTAATTATGGATGAAGCTACCAGTGCCTTGGATGCGGAAACGGAAAAGATGGTAGACCACAACCTAAGACGCAGAGGATGCACTTGTCTAATTGTGGCTCACCGTCTAAGCACTATCCGTGACTGTGATGAAATTATCGTTCTCGATCGCGGCAAGATAGTCCAGCGGGGTACTCACGAAGAGTTATCTCCACAAAAAGGAATTTACGCACGGTTGATTAAAAGTGGACTGACATAACTAAAATTAAATTGACCAATGATTAATAAACAGGATTTACCAGGACAAATATCCAAAATACGAGGTAACGAACCGATATTGCTAAACGATCCACAGACAGTATGGTTAGTTCGAACTGGAGCGATCGCTATCTTTATGGTAACAGTACAAGATGATTTAATTCTGGGCAATCGCCGTTATTTGTTTAACTGCGAACCCAATGAAGCTCTTTTTGGTACAATTCCTAGTCTTGGTAAAACCGACAGTCAAATACTGGCAGTCCCAATTGGTGAAACAGAATTATTAAAACTAGATCGAGAATTTCTCAATTGCTTGGTTAGTAATGCAGATATTCGAGTTGACACGTGGATAAAAAACTGGCTGGATAAATTTAGCGATGTTCTTGCCACTATTTCTCTGCCACCAATTCAAGTAAAAGCAGAAACTCAGGAACGCTTTTCTCTAAGTAACGGTCAAACTTGGCAACCAGAAGCAGATAGGGTGGTTTGGATTAAGATTCAACAGGGCTATTTACGCTGGCTAGGTTGGGAAGAACTCACACTGACTAATGCGACTGTAACCATGCCTATCAACGATGCAATGTGGTTATCAGCAGATGGTGCAGTTCAGTTAACAACTCATACTACCAAGAAACTGCAAGATACCAATACTTTACTTTTAGGTTTATCTCAACTCCATAAACTGCTGCTCAATTACGTTAAGTTTCAAACTCAACAAGAACATACTGAAGAACTACAGAGATTAAAAGATCGAGAAAGCCTCAACAATCGAATAACTGTAACTGCTTTAAGAGAGTTAGCATCGCCCTTGATGTCCCAATCAAACGAACTATCGAGCGGTGATGCACCATTGTTAGTAGCTGCTGGTGCAGTGGGAAAAGTTTTAGGAGTTACTATTAGACCTCCTTCTGTTTCAGAAGATCTTGATCGAGTTAAAGAGCCTTTAGAAGCGATCGCTCGTGCTTCTCGTTTACGAGTGCGACAGGTTTTACTTCGAGATAAATGGTGGTTGACTGATTGTGGGGCATTAGTAGCTTACAAAAAAGAAATACCCGTAGCACTTTTGCCTGTCAAAAGCGATCGCTATGAAATGTTAGATCCCACAACTCAAACTCGTATTTTAGTTAACAAAGAAAATGCAGTCACTCTAAACCCGATGGCATATATATTTTATCGTTCTTTACCCGATAAAGCTCTTAATGTAATTGATGTGCTGCGATTCGCTCTTTCTGGTAGAGTGAAAGACCTCATAGTAATTATTTTAACAGGGATTGCAGCCACATTATTAGGAATGCTAACACCTCATGCTACGAGGATTCTAATCGATAATGCCATTCCCGACAGCGATCGCGGATTACTCTTACAAATTGGTGGTGGTTTAGTTTTAGCAGCGATCGCTATCTCCTTATTCCGACTCACCCAAGGGTTCTCTTTACTGCGAGTAGAAACAACCTCTGATGCTTATACCCAAGCTGCGGTATGGGATCGTCTGCTCAACTTACCAGTATCTTTTTTCCGTCATTATACTACTGGAGACTTGCAGTCTCGTGTCAGTTCCGTAAGTACTATTCGCCGTCATTTAGGAGGTAATACTCTCATCCAACTGATTACAGGATTGTTTGGGTTACTTAATTTAGTACTACTATTTTACTACAGCGTTAAATTGGCTTTAGTTGCAGTAGCTGTGGCGTTTATAGTTGCAATCATAACATCTATTTCTGGTGTCATTTTGGTACGCAAAGTTCGTCCTCTACTAGAGCTTGAAGGTAATATCTTCGGACAGATTGTTCAACTAATCAACGGCATATCCAAATTAAGGGTAGCAGGGGCAGAAAAACGCGCTTTTGCAGCTTGGAGTAAAAACTATAGTCAGCAAATTCAGCTAGAATTAAGCACTCAACTGGTAGAAGATATAGTGGCAGTATTTAATACCGTCATCCCGACAATTATTTCTGGGGTATTGTTTTGGTTTACTCTTAAATTACTCACAGATGCTCAAACCCAAGGTCAAATTGGTCTAACAGTCGGGACTTTTTTAGCTTTTAATACCGCATTTAGAACCTTTCTTCAGGGGGTCACCAGCGTTAGTAATACGGTCACAAACACTTTAGAAGTTGTTCCCCAATGGCATCGTGCCCAACCAATTTTAAAAACAATTCCAGAGATAGAACTTACCAAAGCCGATCCAGGCAAACTCATTGGTAGAATTAACATTGAGCATGTTTCATTTCGCTATCGCCCAGACATTCCTCTTACCCTAGAAGATATCAACATTCAGATCGAGCCAGGGGAATTTATTGCGCTTGTAGGCAGTTCTGGTAGTGGGAAATCAACACTTCTAAGATTACTACTTGGTTTTGAAACCCCAGAAGAGGGAAGTATTCACTACGATGGTCAAGATTTAACTGGTTTAGATATTAGTGCTGTTCGTCGACAATTAGGAGTTGTGTTACAAAATGGCAAAATTATGTCAGGTCCTATTTTTGATAATCTGGCTGGAGGGGCGCGAATAAACCTGGAAGAAGCTTGGAATGCTTCTAGAATGGCCGGTTTAAAAGACGATATTTCCAAAATGCCTATGGGAATGCACACCGTAATTAGTGAAGGAGGAGGCAATCTTTCAGGAGGACAAAGACAACGACTATTAATTGCCAAAGCTTTGGTTCTCAAACCTAATATTCTTTTCTTCGATGAGGCTACAAGCGCTTTAGATAATAAAACTCAGGCAATTGTCAGCGACAGCCTGGATAAACTTCAGGTAACTCGTATTGTTATCGCTCATAGACTTAGTACTATTCGTAAAGCAAATCGCATTTATGTATTGCAATCAGGTAGAGTTATTCAGCAGGGTAGCTTTGATCAATTAGTTAATACTCCAGGAGTCTTTGCTAATTTAATGCAAAGGCAAATGTAAATATTCTTTATTCTTGGTAGGGAGAACTTTTAAACAGACTGACATTAAGTATCTTCATCTTCTGTATAACTGGGATCATAAAATAGTTTGTGTCAAAAGTTAAAAGAAGATCAAAAGAAACAATTAACTAAGGCACAGATTAATGAATACAATTAAGTATCAGCTAGGAGGAACTCTAGAAATAGATAGCCCTACCTATGTTAAACGCCAAGCAGATGAACAACTTTTCCAAGCTCTTAAAGAAGGTTCATTTTGCTACGTACTTAATTGCAGACAAATGGGAAAATCCAGTCTTTCACTTCAAACAAAAAAAAGATTAGAAGAGGATGGATTTGCTTGTGTGTTTATTGATTTGAGTAGCACTAATAGAAATATTACAGAAGAACAATTCTATGGGGTTATTGCTAATAATTTACTCAGAAGCTTGGGGCTTAAGAAAGAACTAGACTTAAATCAATGGTGGAGAATTCAAGAATTATTAGCCTCACCAAATAAATTAGCATTATTTATTCAAGATATTATCTTGAAATATATCAATTGCCCAATAGTTATATTCATAGATGAAATTGATTCTATCTTGAGCATTGACAAAGTAGATTCTGATGGCTTTTTCGCATTAATAAGATCTTTTTATAATGAAAGAGCTAATGACTTTAGATATAAAAGATTAAATTTTTGCTTGCTTGGTTCAACTACTCCTTCTGATCTTATTCAAGATAAAAATCGTACTCCATTTAATATTGGAAAAGCAATAAATTTAGAGGAATTTAAACTAAAAGAAGTATCACCTTTGACTAAAGGATTGAAATGTAAGTTTGATAATCCTGAACAAGTTATGGAAAACATATTGTATTGGACAGGGGGGCAGCCATTTTTAACCCAAAAAGTATGCTACTTAGTTCTTTGTGAAGATAATTGTACTAATGACTTAATTGAAAAATATGTTGAAAAAGTATTAAGAGAAAAAATTATTATTAATGGTCTAGATGAAATAAAAGATAGTCCTCAGCATCTCAGAACTATCAAGCATAGATTGTTAAATAATCCAAAAATAACAATTGGTTTATTAAAAATATATCAAAAATTATTAAATGGAGAAGCAGTTAGAACTGATAATTCTCCAGAACAAGAAGAATTACTCTTAACAGGTTTAGTCTTCAAAAGACAAGGTATAATAAAAATTTATAATCGTATCTATAGTGAAGTCTTTAATCAGTGTTGGATAGAAAAAGAGTTAGAAAAACTACGCCCTTATGCAGCAAGCTTAAAGAAATGGTTGGATTCTAAAGAAATAGATGATTCTCAACTTATAAAAGGTGATGAATTGACAGATGCCTTAAACTGGGCAGAAGATAAAATTCTTTCCTCTGTTGATTATAACTTTTTAAAGGCATGTCAGAAAGCTGAAAAACTTCAACTTCAACATAAACTAATCGACCAAAAAAAAGAAAGGTATATTTTAACTGAAGCTAATAATAATTTAAATATAAAAATCCAAAAAGCTGAATTAACTCTAGAAAAAACGAAAAATAATAATAAGAAAACTATTCGATGGAGTTTGGGTATTACTTCTTTACTTATAGTTATTGCTGTTTTTACTATCTTTTATACTCAGCGTAAATTGAGAATAACTCAAAATCAAGTAAGAATAGCTCGAACAGAATTACAGGGAACTAACATTATTAATGAAATTAAAGATAATGAATATTTTGGCAGTAATAGCGAAGGAATGAGTTTATTATCCTTGGCAATGGAACTAGGTCAAAAACTATATCCCTTTGTCAGTAATGATAAACTCTTGCAGGAAAATACTTCGTCTACAATTCTTTCTCTATATAAGATCAATAGTAAGTTTCGAGAAATAGAATTACTTCGAGGTCATGAGAGTAAAAGTTCTATTAAAAGCATAAGTTATAGTCCAGATGGCAAGACAATTGCTTCTGCTTCTGCCGATAAAACCATTAGAATTTGGGATGTGACTACTGGCAATATACTTCAGGTCTTAAATGGTCACGATCGCTCTGTGACAAGCATAAGCTATAGTCCAGATGGCAAGACAATTGCTTCTGCTTCTGCCGATAAAACCATTAGAATTTGGGATGTGACTACTGGCAATATACTTCAGGTTTTAACTGGTCATGAAAACTCTATAAACAATGTGACTTATAGTCCAGATGGCAAAACGATTACATCTGCTTCTACTGATAAAACCATTAGAATTTGGGATGTGGCTACTGGTCAAGAACTCCAGACTTTAAGCGGTCATACTCGTTATGTAAACGATTTAAGTTATAGTCCAGATGGCAAGACAATTGCTACTGCTTCTGCCGATAAAACCATTAGAATTTGGAATGTGACTACTGGCAATACACTTCAGATTTTAACTGGTCATGAAGATAGTGTAGAAAGTGTAATTTATAGCCCAGATGGGAAACAGATCTCTTCTGCCTCTTCAGATAAAACTATCCGAATTTGGGATGTGACTACTGGCAATATACTTCAGATTTTAACTGGTCATGAAGATAGTGTAGAAAGTGTAATTTATAGCCCAGATGGGAAACAGATAGCTACTGCTTCTGCCGATAAAACCATTAGAATTTGGGACGTGGCGACTGATAATACACTTCAAATTTTATCTGGTCATGAAGATAATGTAGAAAGAGTGATTTATAGTCCAGATGGCAAAACCATAGCTTCTGCTTCTGCCGATGGCACAATTAGAATCTGGGATGCTGATGCTACTCCTAGTGAAGAACTCCGAAAGTTCAAAGGTCATGAAGATAGTGTAGAAAGTTTAACTTATAGTCCAGATGGCAAAAAGATAGCTTCTGCTTCTGCCGATGGCACAATTAGAATTTGGGATGTCGATGCTACTCCTAGAAAGGAACTCCAAGAATTCAAAGGTCATGAAGATAATGTAGAAAGAGTGATTTATAGTCCAAATGGGAAACAGATAGCTTCTGCTTCTTCGGATAACACCATCAAAATCTGGGATACTAATACGGGTCAAAAACTTCGAGAGCTTCGCGGTCATCAAAGTTATGTGGAGGATGTGACCTATAGTCCAAATGGGAAAAAGATAGCTTCTGCTTCTTCGGATAACACCATCAAAATCTGGGATGCTAACACTGGTCAAGAACTGAAACAGCTCTCTAGTCATACTAATCGTGTAATGGGTATAAATTATAGTCCAGATGGAAAAAAGATCTCTTCTGCTTCCTGGGATAACACCATCAAAATTTGGGATGTTGCTGCTGGTCAAGAACTCAAAGAACTTCGCGGTCATCAAGGTCATGTAGTAAGTGTGAGCTTTAGTCCAGATGGAAAAAAGATCTCTTCTGCTTCTTCGGATAACACCATCAAAATCTGGGATGCTAACACTGGTCAAGAACTGAAACAGCTTCGCAGTCATCAAGGTTATGTAACAGCAGTACAATATAGTCCAGATGGAGAGACGATCGCTTCTGCTTCTTCGGATAAAACCATCAGAATCTGGGATGCTAACACTAGTCAACTACTTTACGTTCTAAATGGTCATGAAGATAAGATACTAGATTTAAGCTATAGTCCAAACGGTAAATTTATTGCATCTGCTTCTGCCGATAAAACTATCAGAATTTGGCAAATACCAAACTTAGTCAATCAATTAAAGCAAGGTTGCCAAAATCTCAAAAAATACGGTTATTTCCTAGAAAGTCCTAAAGAGTCAGATAAATTAAAAGTTTGTCGAAAATATGACGACAAAATCGCGGGAGATAGAGCTTTAGTTGACCAATAGATAATTATTTAGGCATCTTTAATCTAGAAATATGATGACAAACTCCAACACAAATTTTTCTTTCACCAATAAGTGGGTAAAAAGATTAATCTACACGATTGGTATTGCAGGTATCATTATCTTCACTGACATTCCTGTTTTTCCCCAAGCATCTTATCCTCTCATCAATTTATTTCAACCCAATGCTAATTCTGACTACTTCTACAGAAATGGAAATTTAGTTGATAGCTTGGAGAATAATCCTGATTTTGAAAATCTTGTGGCAGAAATAGAATCGGCAGGTTTAACTGAAAAACTCAAAAAAGAGGAATTGACCTTACTTGCTCCCAGCGATGATGCATTCAATGCTTTATCAGATGATGTATTTGAGAGATTTAGTGAGTCAAAAAATCGTCAGAAAGTACTACAATATCACCTGATATCTGGGAAAGTTAGCCAAAAGGATATCGATCGCGGTAAAGTTCAAACGTTAGCGGGAGAGATGGTCACAATAACTAGTGACAAAAGTGGGTATACCCTAAATAATGCCTTGCCTATATATCCTCCTACTGTAGCTAGTAATGGAGTAATTATTGAAATAGATCGCGTATTACTCCCCCCTGGATTTTAGTTAAGTAGGAGAGTAAAGTAGCAATTAGAATTACTCGCTACTCGCTAATTGCTAGTTACTGCCAGTTGCCTAACAAAATAAATGGAGCCCAAAAGTGGGGATGATTAAACTCTTGATTGTCCATTAGATCGAGCTGTGCTTGACGGAGAACTTCGGCTTTATTAGCTTTATTTTCCCCTGATTTTTGAAGTTGGCGATAAAAATCTCCCATAAATTTAGCGGTACTCTTATCTACTACCGACCACAATGTTGCCAAGGTACTTTTTGCTCCTGACTGCACAGCCAATCCCGCTAAACCAAAGGTAGCTCGCGGATCGCCACTGGCAGTTTCACAAGCACTCAAAACTAAAAGTTTGATCGCATTTTTGCGGTTATAGGTATCATCTCGCAATAGGTCATCGATCTCTTTAATATTGATGCGTTTATCCCAAGCAAGAATAAAGGTGTCTTCTGCTTTAGAGCTAAATTTGGCATGGGTAGCAAGATGTACGATGGGAGAGCCAGAATCTTCAATACTTTGCTTGAGATTTTTTTGGGTGAATTGATTGTTAAGTAAAGAACGTTTAGTCAGTCCAATTTTTTCGATTTGCTCTAACTCTACTGGTACTTCCTTTAAGTCGTTGTAACCGCTGTGAGGTTTAAAATTAGGACGAACTTTACTTAAGCCTGCGGTAGTAGCATCTAGTTGAATCGCTCCCACAGGTTCAGTATCAAAAAGCTGTAATCCTGGTGTTAAAGCTAAGGCATATTTCTCCACTAGATATTGGTTGCCATCGTGCAGTACCGACATAGGAATGTTCCTTAAAGCACCATCTAAGACGAAAGCAATGGTTTTAATTTTATTGGTTGCTAGCTCAGATTCTAAAGGACGAATCACCCAATTATAAGCTTGTTGATACTGAGGTAAATCTGACTTTAGATCGTAGTTTTGCAGCAGTGACGATCTAATTTTTCTTACCGTTTCTTCTAACTCGGCTTGAGAGACTTTACTTGAATATAATTGGGGCTGTCGATCTGGCAGACTTAAAATGATTGCTAATTCATCTGGCAGAATAATGGGATATATAACCGCAGTATTGGGATCGATCGCATCAACTACTTGAGGGTTAACATCAATACAGGCTTCGCGAAAGAAGTTGTTTAACTGGGCTATTTGTAAAGACTCAATCACTTCACGGGCTTGAATTAGCCTCTCTTGAACTTGTTGATTGTTATTTTTAGTATTTAAGCCTTCTGTATATTTGACATCCAGTGCCACTAATTCACGATAGACTGGCTCGACTTCATCTCGAAAAGAAAACTGGACTTCTGGATTGATAGTAGCAATATCTCTTCGCAGGGATTGTAAGGCATCATAGGCTTTGGTGTAGTCGGCGATCGCTTCTTTGATATTATTTTGATTTTTGTGGATACGTCCTAATTGCCAAAAGTGCTGATAACTAAGATCGGGAGCATCAAAACTAGATTCTAAACTCAGTGCTTTTTGGGTAATTTTTTTCGCAGCAGTATAGTCATTAGTGATTTCCTTTAGTTTACCCAGACTCCCCCAAGCATAAGCTTCTAAGCGTCGATCTCCCAATGCCTGCGCTTTTTCAGCAGCGCCAACCAGAATTTTCTCTATGCCGACTATGGAAGGAGCAGAAATCTCTGGATTATCTTGAGCAATTAATTCGATTAAATTCTGTCCGTAGTTAATACTGGCATAGATATTGTCACGATTTGCAGGTAAATTATATTGGCTAATTTGAGCATAAAGCGATCGCCATAATAAATCAGTTTCTTGCCATTCTTCCTGCTCGATCAGAAAATTGAGGCGATTGAGTTGTGCCTGAAGTCTAGTAGCTGGCGAAGTAGCTAAAGACATCACCTGGTTATAAGCCTCTATTGCTTGTTGGCTATATATTTGACTTTTACCTCGAACGTCCCCTGCTTGGATTTGCAATGCTTGGGAGATATTTAAATAACTAAGACTGTTAATTGCCAGTTCTTCGGGGGCATTGATTTTCTTTGCTAGGCTTAGGGTAGTCTTGAGGATGGTTTCTGACTGTTTTGGTTGACCAATAATTAGTAATATATCCCCCAAGTTTCCCAGTGCCGATACTTCGGTCAAAGATGGCTTTGAGGTAAGAGGTTTAAGTTCCGCTTCTAATTCCTTTGGGGTAAGTTGGCTAAGTTGTTTGCAGGTAGAAATATTTTCTAAAAGTAATATATTTAACAGACGCTTGCAAGCACGGGGATATAAACCCAAGTCTTGTAAAGCTTGGGCTTGATTGAGTTTGATTTGGGCAAGTGCTTGAGAAGTACCTGATTGTTGATAAATTTTAGCTGCCTGTTGCCAAGATGCGATCGCCTCTGCCGATTGACCAGTTTCTCGCTGTAATTTAGCTTTAATATCTAATGTTTGAGCGAAAATAGGTAAATTATCGGCTTGATTAGAATTTAATACCTCGATACTTTTTCTAATAGCCGTATCCGCAGCTTGCCATTGAGCCAACTGTTGATTAGTCAAAGACAAATTACTTAACGACATTGCCTGATTTAAACTATCTCCAGACCTAGCAAATTCATTTGCTGCCTGTTGCCATAGGGGTAAAGCTGCCTCAAAATCCTGTTTTTTGTATAGTTCTCGTGCCTTAGTTACTAACTGATTAGGATTTAGTTGGGTTTGCACCATAGCAGAATGCGTCGAGATTTCTGCTACTACAGGAGTCATAGCTATAGCCAAGAAAAATAAGCAGATTAAGACCAGGAACGAATGGACTTTGTTACTGAACTTCATTTTGTTATGAGAGTTTCTATTCATGATGAATAACAAAAATTGGCAATATTTGCCATAATATATTTGTACGCTTAGATTGTTTCCTATTGCAATGCCATGACATCTCTAAACATCTCTCTTCCTGACTCTATGCGTACCTTTATTGACGAACAAATCGCTCAGGGAGGATATAGTACAGCTAGTGAATATATTCGGACTCTAATTCGTCAAGCACAAAAACAAGCAGCTCAAGAAAAGTTAGATTACCTGTTAATTGAAGGTTTAGCCCTGGTTCTAACGGATTTTGTGGATCAACCACTTTGAAGGGTTTGGCGACCGTTCATCGAGCTAGCAATCAACAAATTGTGAAGCCAATTGTGATGATAGCTAAAACCATTGAGATCGCTAAACGGCGATATCCGTGACGAGCATTTTGAGCGAGTTCTAGCTGCGTAGGGATGGAAATTCCAGATCAGTGCCATCGAACGTAGATATAATCTTGCCGACTCCTTGTCACCATGAAAGTATTGCATAGTGTAGAGTAAACGGTCTTGGTGATTCATCAACCGGTCTACCATATTGCTAGTGCGATGAGCTTGGGGAAATTGATAAGCGACTGTGAATTGAGCAGCACGACGGCATAATTGACGCATCTTGCTTAAAGTGCGTTTCCGTCTGATATGTTTTTTGCTCCAAATCAAAGCTAATCGTATTCCTTGCAAGAATTTAGCAGCAGTAGAGGATTTATAAGCTTTCCAGAGCAGAGCTTTGAGCTTGTTTCTTAAATTGCGATAACTGGGGCTTCCTTTCTGCACTTTTAGCACCGCGTGCAAAAAGCACAGTACCAAAGTCACCGTGGGAAATAGATTAAGCCAAGCCTGTTTAGTTCCGTCCCAAGCATCTGTATTGACTGTCACTGGGGTATAATTGGGGTCGAGAAGACGAGCTTCGGTTTGAAATTCTGCGTATCCTTTAGTTAAAGCTGGCGCACTAGCTGATTCGGTCAAGCTAACTCCCAAAATACAGCCAGATGCTACGGTAGTAGGAAGATAAACTCGTGAACCCCCTAACCAAGTATGTTTTTCATCCGCTACCAGATGTGGAGGCAGTTTTTGAGCGTCTTTGATTGTCGTTCCCACAATCGAGGCTCGACCTAAAGACAGGTAAATACGATACCAGTACATGGCATTACGACCGAAAACATAACTTAAAGCGTCAAAAGGCACACCAAATTGTCTTAAATACATTGGTTTGTCTATTTCGTCGGTTTTTCCTACCATATAAGGCATAATGAAGTCAGGACGCAATTGATAGACCTGCTGATTAGCTTTGAGCTTAATGCGGCGCATTGACAGTTCCTGTTTGCTGGAGACCACCCAATCATGAAAGCTGAACCCTGCTTCCATTTCTCTGGGAAAAATTTCAGGATACTTGGCATAAAGTTGCAGCAAATAGGCTCTATAATTGTGATTATTGGCGATTAGTTGTTGATATTGTTCTTCACTGCTAACGGGTAAACAAATACTTTTATCTCCTCTGATAGAAACTGCCATGCTTGAATTTTTACTGAAAATCAATTGATTGTTTGTTGACTTTATCTCAATTTGATTTCTTTTGTGCTTCAAGCCCCATTATCCTGAGTATTTCTACTACCCACAAAATCCGTTAGAACCAGGTCACGGATATCGCCGTTTAGCGATCTCAATGGTTTTAGCTATCATCACAATTGGCTTCACAATTTGTTGATTGCTAGCTCGATGAACGGTCGCCAAACCCTTCAAAGTGGTTGATCCACAAAATCCGTTAGAACCAGCTCTAAACCCACCTCTTTTTTTGGGGTAAATAGCTGCAAGCTCTCCTCTTAAGGCTCTTTTTTCCCATCGAAGAATACTTGTTCTACTAGCTCCAAGCATTCTTGATATTTCTGTTTTGCTTTTGCCTTCTTCTAACAGGTCTAATGCACGTTGCCGCATATCTAAAGAATATGCCATTTTTAGGTTTTATTTTCGATTGTTTAAGGGTTATTATCCCAATTTAGCTTTAATTCTTCAGCGATTCAAACTTATTTCAGTTAGCTATAATAGAAAACTCTATTTAAATACCAGTGCTCAAAAGTTTCAGTGTGACTTTTAGTGGAAGAAAACAGTCAGTTGCCCAGCCATAGCCAGGTAAAAACTGTAAGCGATCGCCACTCCTGCTGTAAAGGAGTAGTAGAATCGCCTTCTTTTACCCCAGTAATGGTGCTTCCAAGAAAGTATCGCCATTACTGCCACAATCACAGAGAGTAAAGCTATCAAAATTGGAATTACATAGACCCAAGCAAAACTGCGGTCTACCCCAACAAAAATGCGAGTGAACCCAAAATTACCATGCCCACCAGAAGTCGCTGTCATCCCAATCTGAACTAACTGAAGTACAATCCAAGACGCACTACATGCTGCTAGCAATGTACCAAACCAAGCTGCCCAAAGTGCCCCACTAGATGATTTTTTGGGTAATTGTCCTTTATGGCGCATTCGAGTAATTAACCAAATGATGAACCAAACTAAAGGAAAGAGCATCAATAAAATAAGTAGCACTAAGCGCCGAAGAATATCTCCCCATGCTAAATCGAGAAGAGATTGAGCTAACCAAGTAGTTCCTGGGGCAATTAAGGTATTTCTCTTCGTAATAAAAGATATTTTTTGCCTATTGGTACAACTGGTATCTAGAGACTGATTAGGGCGATCAAGGAATTTAGTCATAATGCCCGTGGCACAAGAGCCACTCAAAATTGCACCATGTCCGTTGGCAGGAAATATAACATTAGTGTTGTTATTTAAGCCTTGAGCTACTAACTTGCCAAAAGGCGGGGGTGTAATGGGATCAAAGTTCCCATTGAATAGTAGTGATGGAATATCGCTAACTACCAAGTCACGATCAGAGGATTTGACTGCTGGAACATTCCACGCTTGACAAGACTGCTCCATTTCCTGAAAGGTTTGCGTTCCCCAATCTTGGGCAACATCAGAAACACCCTCAACTACTAATCGATCAGCATAGAACTTATCTTCAGAACACTTTACCGAAAAGTAAGTGCCATCAGCAGAATCGTCAGCTCCTTCCAGTAAAGCATTAAGGTAATAAAATTGAGTAATCAGAGAATATTCGCGATCGTGAACTTGATAAATCATGGCGGGCATCACGAATGGTGCACCAGATGAATAAGCCATCTGAAATAACACAGAGGCAAAATCAATTCCTGTAATAGATTCTTGTTTGATGCCCTCTTTACCAACTATTTGAATCGAAGCTGGTGTCTGATTCAATTGATGAAAGGTTTCCTCAAAAATCTGTTTAACATCAGGATACAATTCATCGCAGTCTGCATCATCAGCACAGGCTTGATCAATATTATTAATTAGCCGATCAAGAATTACAGCATACTGGGAATCAATACTAGGATTTGGGGGAACAATGCCATCTACTATCACACTGCGAATAATTTCAGGATGCTCACGCATAATATTGAATACTAATTCGGTTCCGTAGGATACGCCATAGAGGTTAACCTTGTCATATCCTAGGGAGTCTACCAATACTGCAACATCGTGGGCACTTTCGACACTATTGAAAGCTGCTAAATTCACACCTGATTCAGTTAGGCGATCGCGACAAGCTTGTAAAGCTCTTACCCTTACTTCTATTCCATCTTCTGTATCATTGACCTGTTTTAGTTCTGGACAACTTAACCAGGGCTTTGAATATCGATTTCCGCGTTTATCGAATACAATTAAATCTCGATCAGCTCTCAGTATTTCGCCTGTTTCATTATCTGGTGAAGCAAAAGACGTAAAAATACCAACACTAGAGCCCCCTGGTCCTCCCTGAAACATAACCAATGGTTCTGCTGGATTAGGATTAGAACTTTTAACAATAACAACTCCTACTGTAATTGTTTTGCCATTAGGTTCACTATGATGTTCAGGTACGGTTAATGAGCCACATTCATAATCTTTACCTTCCTCGGTACCTGGAATCGGGAAAAGATTACTATTATTAGGTTCAGAATTAAACTCTGAAGTAGCACCCAGTTGGGAACAGGCTATTTTTTCAAAGGCATTGCTTTTAGTAGAACTTATAACTGAATCTGGAGTCTGACTAAACAAAATATTTTGCTCGCACAAAATAAACGAGACAGTTATCAAACAAATTAATAACCAACGGGAAAACCTGTTCATAATAATAATTGTAGGCTTAGATTTTTTAGAGTTAGTAGATAGAGGTAAAGCTAGAATTAATTAATTTAAAAAATATTTTTACATCAAAAAAAATGATTGTTGAAATACTACCAATCGATAAATAATAAAGGCTTTGACTTATTTTTGTAGATATCATTGATTTACTTCATTTTTAATTTTGAAGTCAAATATACTCATTTTAGAAACTCAAATATTTGTTTATAAGTGTTTTTAAGGGAGCTATATTTTTAGGAATAAACTATAACTGAATTGATTCTTATTTGACGGATAAATTTAATGAATACAAACAACTGTTTATCAATTTTGTGTAATTCAGGGCTTGGCTTATTATCAATTGGATTAGCTCAATCGCTCTTCAATCCTCTATTAAGTCCTCCAGCGATCGCCGTTCCACCTCCTGTCTCCGATTCAAATTTAGAAGACCCTTGGCAATTAATGCAGTGGGAAGAAGGTAATACAACCAAACCAGTGGCTAGAGATACAGAAATTACAGTTCAATTTAGCGAAGAAACGATTAGTGGCTCAGGAGGGTGCAATAACTATAATGGTTCTTTTAATATCTCTAAAATGCAATTAAAAGTGGGCGATCTTGCTGCAACTCGTAAAGCTTGTCTGCCTCAAGTGATGGAACAAGAATTCCAATATATGGCTGCTCTTCAAGGAGCGCAGAGATTTGAGATTACAAAAGCAGGTAAATTACGCATATCTTATCAATCTGTTAAAGGTTCAGGAGTATTGGTGTTTGAGCAATCAGGCTCACAAACTAGTAATGAATCATGGCTCGATACAGCTAGTCAGAACTGGAATCTACCTGGTCAAGCCGTTCCTCGAGCTCCAATTCAAGTTGAAGACAATTTACCCTATTGCACTGAATCATTTCGCACTGCATCTCTACCCGAAGATAGATCCGTAGAAATTGGTGGTTGGATGCTTTATGGTCCTGCTCAAGTATTTGGTTCTACTACAATCATCTCAGGGATGGTCAATGCAGATGCTCAATGTCGACCAATGAATTTTCAATATTTTGTCTTTAAAGAAGGCGATTTTGTGGGTACTCTTTCACCTTCTGTGATGAACTCTCATAGCGATGGCAGCCTTTCTCAAATTTATCTCTTTCGAGAAGATGAAATCGTAGCAGTTTTTGACCGCTATCAAGATTCTGATCCTCAATGCTGTGCTTCTAGCGAAACTAGCATGTACTATAGTTTTAAAGAAACCTCGAAAGGTATGGTTCTAGAACCTCAAAATTTTCATACCCTCAGAACTTCCTCGAACTAGAAGCTTTGCTTTTTTGACCAGGAATCATCACTATCTAGTGACGCTCTTGACTTGTGTTTTTTGGTAATTTGCCTAAAAGTAAAAAGTCAAGAGCTGATAGTTATTTAAGAGGGAGGAATAGGAAAACCGTTTGCTGGATTGCAACTATAGCACTCATGACCATCGGGGTCATACCAAAGATTATCGTCTGGGAGAAAGAAAAATCCATCTTGTGTTTTTGGAGACATAGGAAAGCCATTCTCTGGAGAACAAGTATGACAAATCCCCCCATCTGGAGCAATCCATTTTTTCTTTCTCTTATTCCAATAAATGGCACCTGTAGCCTTGTAATGGAGTTCATGCGGGCTAACTTTAATCCTGACAAATTCATTGTTACTGTTAAATAGACAAGTTCCTTTTCTACCAGTGCTATCCAGCTTCCAAGAAACTTCTCTATTCTTTTGACCAGTAATAGTGACATCTGCCATATAGGTGTTGTAACGATCTAGCACCTCATTCTTACACCAGCCAGGACGCTGCTCAGGCAAGTAATTTGAGGCTAATACAGGCTTAATTGTGGCAATAAAAATACTGGGAAAAACTGTTGCTACAACAGTTGAAATTGCTGAATATTTTCGGAATTTCTTGTTCATGAAATTATATTTGGTAATATAGTGATTTGAGAAATTTTAGATTTACCAATATAGGTAATACAATATTAAAAAGCACTAAATATATAGATAGTATTCCCTAGTTAAATTTAACTAGAAAAATTGCAATTTACTGCACAATTTTGGGGCATACTTCTACTTTAAATTTCAATGCAAAAAGCATAAGTAAATCAAGATAAGACTAGTATTTTTCACTAATTCACTTGATCAATCATTGACTTGCATAAGAAATTTATCGTCATAGGACATCTTTATTTAACCTCTTTAACCTATCGTTTCTCATACAAGAATATAGCTCATGATTTTAGAATCGTCGACTAAATTGGAAGTACTACTTACTAACTAGTAGCTAACAACTACTATCATTACTTTAAAAAGTATATAAGCGTTAGTATAATGCTTGAATACACCACTTTTTTGATCAAAATAAAAGAAGTTATAGTGATTGGTTGAGACTGGCTAACTAAAGCCAAGGATAACTGAAAATTACTTTTTGATGGCTCTAGTGAATATTTCTAAAATCAAAAGTTAGTATTCTTATGACTTATGTTCAAAGTTTATTTAGTACCTATTGAGGAAGCTGCATATATTTTCTTGTTACTAGGAATTGGATTACTAATTCCTATTTGTGTTGTTCATTATCGGCGATTTGGCTACCTAAGATTTGATCGTGCTTTAGTCTTCTATTCGTTCTTATTTTATGGTCTTTGTGCTATTTTTCTGGTTATTCTGCCGTTACCTGAAATAACTACAAATTTTTGTCAAGTTCATTCTTTAGCTTCCCAAGTTCAACTAATTCCGCTGCAATTTATAAGAGATACTGTAACTAGAAATCAGATTTCATTACGGCACTTTAACTTGATTTCTATTTTGGAAAGCTCGGTATTTTTACAGGCATTTTTTAACTTCTTATTGTTGATGCCTCTAGGTTTTTATCTGCACTATTATTTTAAAACTAGTTTTAGACTAGCATTGTTGATTGCGATCGCCACTACCGCAACTTTTGAAATGACTCAGCTTACGGGGATTTATGGCATTTATCCTTGTCCTTATCGTTATTTTGATGTAGATGACTTGATCTTAAATACTTCGGGGGCAGTAGTAGGATATTTGATTATGCCTTTATTTCAGTTTTTGCCAAACTTACAGCATCAACCCGAGAAAATTCCCCAGAAAGTAAGTCCGATGCGTCGTTTGGTGGCTTTTGTTATTGATTGGTTTTTAGCTAATACCTTGGCACAAGGAATATCTTCACTATTGTTTGGTGATTGGGAAGGAAAGTATAAGGCTGGAATCTATTTTCTGGTCTATTTTGCTTATTTTATTATCGTTCCCTGGCTATGGCAGGGACAAACTCCTGGGAAAAAATTGGTATTTATTCATCTAGTTCGTGCCAATGGAAAATCCGTCAAGTTTTTGACACTCTGTCTTCGCTATGGCTTGTTAGTATATTTTCCTGTTATTACCGACTTGTTTTTTCACTATCTTTTTGAGCGACAATTAGAACAGTTAGGATATGTTGATGGAGTATCTGGAATAATTTTTCTGAGTCTGATTACTATTGAATTTTTGTGTTTATTTACTTCGATGTTGATTCGCTCAGACCGCCTGGCTGTTCACGATCTAGTTTCAAAAACCCAAAATGCGATCGCTCGTTAGGCTAGGTTATGCTAAATCTGTTTGGTTCTGTTGCAAAAAGTTTTAACGGACAGAAAAACTCTTTGAATAACTGATTTTTCAGACAGCAATCCCAAAAAGAGAATGAATAAAATCTCTTTGTCCTAAAACGTCATGTTTCTCTACATTTTGAACTTGACCTTTACGAATAGCATTCATAATTTCATATCCTCTCAATGTTCGCCATGCTGTATGAAAATATTGAAAATATGATTTATATTTAGCTAGCTTTTTGGGAAATCTATGATCTTGTTCAATTATATTGTCAGGGCTATTTCATTCTAGGTGATATTGTAATTGTGGTAGTGTAAATAAACTAGAAAAGTGAGTGAAATAGCGATAATAGAAGCATTCTCTCGAATGCCAGATCGTAGAAGAAAACAGGGAACAAGGCATTCATTACAATTATGTTTGGCTCTGTTTACACTGGGGGTGACAGCAGGCAACCAAGGCTTTCTTGCGCTCGGAGATTGGCTAAAATCGTACAGTGAA
Organism: Pleurocapsa sp. PCC 7319; assembly: GCF_000332195.1. Taxonomy (NCBI): domain Bacteria; kingdom Bacillati; phylum Cyanobacteriota; class Cyanophyceae; order Pleurocapsales; family Pleurocapsaceae; genus Pleurocapsa; species Pleurocapsa sp. PCC 7319. Next base: position 703 of record NZ_KB235920.1, on the reverse strand, counting down.
GAATTAAAAGAGTTATTTGAAGTCAGAAGAATCCCTTCTTACAGCACAATTAGGAGAGCATTATTAAATTTGGATTACGAGGAGTATTCAGCTAGATTAGCAAGTTTTTTTGAAATCAAACCGTTAGCAGGTGAGACTTTGGCATTGGACGGAAAAGTGTTAAAAGGCTCATACTTACTTTCGTCAGACAACCCTCATTGTGAGCCACACAAGGCAATCACATTAGTTACGGCTTACCTAGTTGAAAGAGGACTAATCCTAAGACCAGAAAAAGTTAAAAACAAGAGTAATGAAATTACCGCAATACCCAAATTTATTGAGGCTTTTAGCCGTTGAAGGGGTAGTTTTTGCATTTGATGCAATCAATACACAAAAAACTATTGAAACAATTATCAATAGCGGAAATCACTATCTTGCTGCTGTCAAAGGAAATCAACCCAAACTAGATCAAGCTGTAAAAACGAAATTTTGTCCAACATGACAAGTTTTACCAATATTTTTAAAGGTCACGGAAGAATCGAAAAACGCAGAGTTAGTACTGCTTACTGTAAGGATTCAGGTATTAAAAAGAGAGATAAGGTTGCACTCGTTAAGAAAACTGGGTAATGTAACGGTAAGATGAACCAGGAACCTGAGTTAAACGAACTAGAAAAACTCAACCAGTTAGTACAAAAAAGGAACTGGTGAAGCTCATACTGAGTCA
>NZ_KB235919.1:522747-525037 GCF_000332195.1 Pleurocapsa sp. PCC 7319 | reverse complement strand
TTGAAAGTGTACTCATCCCTCGCTCCAAAGCTTCAATTCGACCACGACGTGATAGAGCTTCAACCGCTTTCAAATAAGCTTGACTTCCAGCTTTATAGTCATTCTAAATAGGAAACATATGAAATAATATAAGCTAGATGAGAAATCAATCAGGTTAGATGACTTATAGTGTAGATTTGCGAAAGCGGGTAGTGGACTTTGTAGCGGCTGGAGGCTCCAAAGCCGAAGCATCAAGAAGATATGAGGTAAGTCTATGGTGTGTGAATGATTGGTGTCGAAGAAAGAATTTGACTCCAGCACCACAACTTGGAAGAAAGCGAAAACTAGACTCTCTAGCAATTGCCCAACATATTCAAGAAAATCCAGATGCTTTGTTAAGAGAAAGGGCGCAATATTTTGGAGTGCATACGAGTGCTATTGGGTATGCCCAGAAGCAAATGAAGTTAACTCGTAAAAAAAACGCTGAAATACACTGAACGTAAGCATAGTGAGCGAATCAGCTTTCTGAGAAATTTACGTAAAATTGTCATTCTTGACGGATCAAGCAATTTAGTTTACTTGGATGAATCAGGCTTTGAAGAATATGTCTATCGTCCTTATGGCTGGTCAAAACGAGGACAAAAAACTTACGGCGATTGCCCGAAGGGCAGTGGCTTCGCCAATCGCAATGGTAAAAGAGGAACAAGAACAAGTCTGATAGCTGGCAAAAGAGGCAAAGAGTTGTTAGCACCAGTTCTTTTTAAAGGAAGTAAATGGTGCTTTATGGTTTAATCAATGGCTCGAAGAGCATCTAATTCCCGAATTGAAACCAAACTCCACTCTAATTCTTGATAATGCGGCATTTCATCGCAAGGATGATGTGTTTCGCATTGCCGAACAAGCGGGTCACAAAGTTTTGTTTTTACCACCCTATTCACCTGATTTTAATCGTATCGAACAAGACTTTGCGACGCGAAGCTAATCCTTTAGGGCATCCTCAAAAAAAGACGTATTTATTCCGCTCCTGGTACTTCCTTGGATGACATCGTTAAATCATACGGAAATTATTTAGAATGACTATACCTAAATATTGATGACGAGAAGGATTGCCATTTTTGGTGACAAAAATCGGCTCATGGGACATCCATTTGTAATACCAATAACGACCACCCTTTTTCCTTTAGCTTGGTAGCGCACAATCCAACAACCAGACGGAGCAATTTCACCTTCGTCCCTTATGTCTTGAATATCTTGTTGGAGTTGTTTAATAAGATGTTTAAGTTCATCTAGACGAGTGGCTAGATCCTTCTGTTGACGGGCATTAGCCATAGTTCAGCTCAGAAATAATCGGATATAGTTGTGTAACAAAGCTCGCCAACTATATTCTCATTCTAGTCCTCTCCAAAGTTACAATCAACTCGCTTCTAAACTTCAACCAGGGGAGCGTAATTGCCATCCTTCACATAAAGATTGCAGCTCTAAAAAGCCACGCCATAACACCGTGATGCCAATATTACTCTTTCGGCGATGACTCAAGTAACCGCCCAAACGAGCTACAGCTTGTATCGCCCAAGCTACCGTTAAATCTACTGCGGTGACTGATTTTCCAAATTTGGCAGCTAAAACCTCAATTTGTACCTGATTTAAAATTGAAGATGCAGGTGCATCTGGTTTGGTTCGATGAACATAGGTCATTTTTAACAATTGTGCAGCGATATTCGTTAAAAATCCCAGTAAAACTTGCATACTATCTCCAGATAGACGATAGCTTTCCGCTTTACACCCTGACTTGAGAATTTTATGATATTCTTCAATTCGCCAACGGTAAGTATACCATCGTAAAATGGTTTGTGCTTGTTCCCCATTGGTAACGGGTTCGGAGGTCAAGATCATCCATTCTACGGGTTCACAGCCTTCTGGGGGGTCAATTTCTACGGCATAAACCCCATAAACTTCAAAATATTCTGGTTCTTTCATTCTGGCAGGACTGCGAAGTTTGATGGGTGCATATCTAATTGCCAGAGTAGCGGTTCGCTCTTTTCGATTTGGGGTTTTGGCTAATTCTACTGCTACTTCCATCTTGATAGATTGAGATGGGAGCCATGACCATAAATAACTGTTTGACTCTGATAATGCCCTATTATGTGCTGCTCTTACCACTAACCCTGAATTTGCGGTTTGACTGACTTGTTCAAAGACTTCCGCCGATATCTTCCTTCTCGGGTCAAATACATGAATTACTTTGGTGCTAATACTCTCTGGTTCGGATTTTCTAAGAGTTTCTGGACGGATTGGAGAGCTTCTATCCATT
>NZ_KB235919.1:519526-522647 GCF_000332195.1 Pleurocapsa sp. PCC 7319 | reverse complement strand
TAATCTCGATTCGATGAACATAGCCCTTTTGGTTAAACGCTGATCTCCAAAGTCACATTTTTCGGTTATTAAATTTTTGGTCTGATTCATTCACCACTCAAAATCTGCTCAATTATTTTGCTCTATCGAGAGGGCAGATTTCTCGAAATGGATAAAATTGTTAGCGAATATTGTTACACAACTTATATACCCTTCAAAAGATGCCGTGAAAAGTCAGTTAGCTGACTCTGCTAAGGATGGAGAAACAACCATCCGCAATGCGGGTTACGCTCCCTATCTCGATTATCGACCTCTATCTGAAGCAGAACAAACCGTTATCGAAACCTTCTTAGAAGAATCTAATCTACCCACCGACATTGAAGCAGAAGCAACCAAATATGCCATTTCCCAAATAGTTCCCCAACATCTACAAGAGGTCAAGCAGCACAAAGAAGAACTTATCGACAAAACCTTGGTAGCAGTCAAAGACAGGCTAACTAAAGAAATCAACCACTGGGATTATCGCGCATCCGAATTAAAATATCAGGAAGAAGCGGGGAAAACCAACGCTAAAATCAACTCGGCAAAAGCTAGAGCCAGAGCAGATGAACTACAAGCCAGATTGAGCCGACGAATCTATGAATTAAACCAAGAAAGACGTTTATCTCCTCTACCTCCTGTAGTAGTAGGAGGAGCATTAGTTATAGCAATTGGCTTGCTACAGAAACTACAGGGTAAAAGCCAACCCAAAGCCCAGATGTTTGCTAGAGAAACTAAACGGGTAGAAATGTTTGCTATGAATGCAGTAATAGCAGCAGAGAAGAAATTAGGACACGAACCTAGAGATGTAAGTAGCCTCAAATGTGGTTACGATATTGAGTCTCGCATCCCCGAAACTGGAGCGTTGAGATTTATCGAGGTCAAGGGCAGAATTGAAGGTGCAGAAACGGTTACAGTCACCAAAAACGAAATTATTACTGCTTTGAATAAACCAGATAATTATATTTTGGCAGTAGTAGAAGTTCCGATTTCTGAAGAATCTACTGATAGAGATGATGCTAACGTTTATTATCTCAGACAACCATTTCAGAAAGAGCCTGATTTTGGTGTGACGAGTGTTAATTATAATTTGAAGGAATTAAAAAAAAGAAGTCAGAAACCCCACTAATAAACGAGGTAGTTTGCTAACTCAGATGGATTATCTCAAGTTGATTTTCAAGCTCTTTTATCAGTTAAAGCAAGCTTAATCATAAATCCAATCAGATAAAAACGGTTTTACCTTCGGTAATAGCACTCGTAAGTTTTTATAGGGAACTAAACCCTCATGCTGAAGACGACCCAGAATAATACCTGGGTGTCTGTCTTGTGATTGGGCAAAATTAATTATCGCTTTCTTAGAAAATTTCGGTTTTGTTTGAACTCCAAAAGAATTTAATGCTTTTTCGTTAACCAGCCAATCACGAGCAAGTTGGTTTGCTTCGTCTTCTTCTGAATTTTGTTCTAGTTCGTCCAAGTTATCTAGATACAAACCTTGATGTCCAGCAACTATATGACCTAGTTCGTGCATCAGACTAAACCAAAAACAATCGATTCTATTGTGTCTCAGGGTAAGAGCAACTACTGGATGATTTTCCAAATAAAATGCTGCACCGTCTAAATATGTTTTGTTCAAATGAGGAACGATCGCAAAATGAACACCCAAATCGATTAACATTTGAGGAACATGAGTTACATCCTCTTCTTTTTCTGCATAGCGAAGAAGATCGGGAATTGCTCCCCTTAGCCTGTCTAGCTGAAATTCTCCCAAAGTTTGCTTGTTGACTACTTGTTCGACTCTTTTACACCAGGCAATTTTGGCACTATATTCTGGTTCGAGAATTTGACTGTGGCGGGCGGCACAAGCCCCTGAATTCGATTCAGGGGACGCGCCCTTGCGAAAGTTGACGTAAAATTGAGGAGTCTCTTGAGGTGATTTAATACCTAAAAATTGACATACAGATTGCTCTAGTTCATCAATTGATTCTGTAGATTTTATCCATTGGCGTTTAATCAACTCAGAAATTGGCGCAAGAGTGTACAAACGACTTCTACGCTCAATTTCCGACTCTTTCTGCTTTTTTTTTGCCAGATTTAAACGATAATTAGTTTCCAAATTAATCCAAAATTCCGCAGTAGTTCCCAACGCGCACGATAATTCTCTAGCCGTCTCAGGAGTAATTTGCTTCGTTCCTTTAATAATTTCGTTGATTGCTTGTGGTGGACGTTTGGTAATTTCAGCTAAATCTTTTTGAGTCCAACCACGAGCATCTAGTTCTCTTTGTAAGATACGCCCTGGTGATACTGCTCTTGCTGGTGTTAAAGTATTGCTCATTCTTGCCTCCCTCTCCCTTTATTTAGTGATAGTCCTCAATATCGACGATTAGGACATACTTGCCTGCTTCATCTTTTTCGAGTACCACAATTAAACGCCATTGCTTATTTAGGCGTAGCGACCTTTGATTCTTTTTGCCTCGTTTTCCTGAGAGTTTTTCAAATCTCAGACCTTTGTTAGCGTATAAATCTTGTTCGCTTTCGGCTGCTGCAATAATTGCCATGACTTCAAAAAAGTCATCTACAACCCCAGGATATTTGTGAGCATTTTTTTCCTCTGTATAAAGTAGTTCTATTTTCTTTTTCTTAAATTCAAACCTCACTTCTCACCTTCTATAAATACAGAAGAGTCTTCCGCATTATAAACTGCTTGATTCAGTTTTGGGGTGAATCGGTGAATTTATATTTATTTTATACCTAAGTTATACCTAATAACTATAAAGATTTGATAGAGTTGCTTGGACAATGTAATAGCTAAATCTGCTTAATGATATTCACTGCAATAGAATCTATTTAATAAAATTTACCGAGAGTAATAATCTTCTTGAGAATTACTGAGGCGGATTGCTCAACCGAGCAGTAAGAATAGTTGGTTGTTCTATCTGCCAACTTCATGACCTACCGCAAACTGACTTTTCACGGCATCTTTTGGAGGAAATATAAGTTGTGTAACAATATTCGCTAACAATTACTCATTTAGAGAAATCTGCGCTCTCGATAGAGCAAAATAATTGAGCCGATTGTAAGTTATGAATGAATCAGACCAAAAATT
>NZ_KB235919.1:387037-519426 GCF_000332195.1 Pleurocapsa sp. PCC 7319 | reverse complement strand
CGGTTATTAAATTTTTGGTCTGATTCATTCACCACTCAAAATCTGCTCAATTATTTTGCTCTATCGAGAGGGCAGATTTCTCGAAATGGATAAAATTGTTAGCGAATATTGTTACACAACTTATATACCCTTCAAAAGATGCCGTGAAAAGTCAGTTATTAGATGAACTCGTGATTTACCTATGCAGTTGGTGTTGAGATGTGAAACTGCATAAGTTAAAAATGCTGGCATCTATCATTTAAAGCGACTAAATTAGAAGATCGGGGAAAGTTAAGGGAGCGCGATCGCTATGAATGTTTTATCAAGATATTGGAAAATATGTCGAATCAGTCTTACCAAAGAAAGAGTTGGATACGAATATAGTTTAGTTGCAATCGCACAAAAGTTTTGTAGGCAAACAGTCTCTGATTCCCTTCATCCTCAAAGTGGAGACATCCAAGCTACTCTAAATTCCTATTTTTACGCCCAAAATTCTGCTATCAATCTCACTTATCGTGCTGTTGCAGGACTTTGTTTGAGGTGTTATGTCTCTTACCCGATCCTCAAAGCCTGCCAAAAAATTGACAGTTTGTTCGCTGGTGACAAATCCTTTACTTATAGAGACTTACTGCCATTTGTCCTAAATGATGATGGTCAAACTCGAATCGTTTTAGATCGAGATGGTAAAACCCAGCTCATCCTAGATGACAATGGTCAAACGAAAACAACAGCTTATCAATTTTTTTCCGTCAAGGTGTTACAAACCTATAAGCACGATGACCAATCGAGCATGAGCCTAGACAATTGGGCATACTTGCAAACCAAACAAAATAGAGAACTAAAAAATTTCTTATCGGAGTTTGGTTTTAAGGCTCTAAGCGACTGGGCTTTGCTCAATCGAGCTAGAACTAAACAGCTTGAACGTTTATCAATACGCGATCGCCATCTGGTAGAAGTCTTCCATGCCGTCTATCGTCGAGACAGAAGAAAGCAGCGACACAAGGGAGCCAAGCGATGTCCAGAACCCAACGAGGCTCAATTAAGGGAAATGCTCGCCTACTTGCAGGAAAAAAAGATTGTTATTGATACCACAGTCGAGTTAATGAAAGCACTTAAACAGCTAGCAACCCAATTGAGGCAGTATGATATCTGGAGTTATCGAGAACCTTTGGAAATCCAAGAGCCTAATACAGGAAGTTACGTACTTAGACCAGATTTACCTCATGATTCCAATAATGAAGTAGATGTGGAACAGCAAGAATTTTTACAGTTTTTACACCAGAAATTCCAGTTAGCTTTAGTAAGTGCGATCGAGCAAGAAATCCGAACTAGCATTGCTAAGTTACAAAAAAGCAAGAGATATGCACCTCTAGCTTCACGATTTATTCTCGGTTTGCAACTATATTATTGTCAGGGTAAATCTCTTAAGGAAATTTTTCCCCAGTTGGGAATGACCAGCTGGGATCAAGCCAGGCGGGTATTGAACCCTGGGGGACTTTTATCTAGGGTACGGACTTCGTCTGTCCAACAACTTCTCGACAGCATCTTAAAAAAGGCTGAAGCAAAAGGTTTGACCAAAATTCCTCCTGAACCAGACTATCTTAAAACCTTAGCCGAACAAATTGAAGCTTTCGCGGACGAAGAAGTCTTCCAAGAAGCAGCAGCAGAAATAAAAACAGGCAAAAACCGTTCCCTGAAGAGCTTATATGCCCAGCAACTACAGCACTATTGTGAACAACATATATAAACCAGATATATTAGGAGAAAAGTTATGGTTAATTCCGAGGAATATTCAACCGAATTAAGACTGTTACAACCAGAGGTTATTTGGCTTGAACCCGAACATTTTGAGCAGGCAACAGAGATTAGTAACCAGGTTAATGGTGAAGCACAGGAGTGGCAAACTTATCTGAATGCACTGGCACTATTTGGTTTTGAACAATGGCTTCGAGAAAGAATACCCGATAAACCAGTTAATCGAGAACCAAATCTGATTGAATCTATCTGCCATCTCAAGGTGGGTGAGTTTAGATATGGTCTGGTTGCTACTGAGCAGGTGCTGGATGAAGCGGTGAATGTCCCTCAAGCTGCGATCGAAAGACCAGAATTGACAGCTCATTTCTACGTGCTGCTTGAAGTAGATGAAGAACAAGAACAAATCGTTGTTAGAGGCTTTCTGCGCTACGACGAACTGATTAATTATCGCAGTACAGTCAATCTAAAACTCTCTCAGGACAGTTGCTACCAGCTGCCATTGTCTTTATTTGATACTGAGCCAAATCACCTCTTGTTCTATTCTCGTTACTTAGACCCCACTGCTATCCCTTTACCCGTAACTTCCCCTGATAGTATCCAAGATTCCTTAAAAGAAACCTTTCAGTCAACCATAACCCAGTTAAGTCAATGGTTACAGGGAACTTTAGACGAAGGCTGGCTCTCTTGGGAAGCCCTTGTCACTCCAGAGGCAAATTTAGCTTGGAGTACCAGAAATGCATCCGAGGGAACTAAGAAAGGTAAACTGATTAACTTAGGGATGCAACTGGAGAGTCAAACAGTGGCACTGCTGATAACTGTTACCTCAGAAACTTCCGAGAAAGTGGGAATCCTGGTTCAGTTATATCCGACAGGGGAAGAAAGGTATTTACCTGCCAATCTCCAACTGACTTTACGCTCAAGAGCGGGAAAAATACTTCAGTCTACTCAATCAAGAAGTCAAGATAACTACATTCAACTAAAACCTTTTAAAGGTAAACCGGGAACCCGGTTTAGTGTTGAGGTAAGTATGGGGGATGTCATCGTCAGAGAAGATTTTGAACTTTGAGAGTTTAAGGGATGACGAAATGGGAGAATCAGCTCGTTTTGAATCAAACAGGAATAGTAAAACTAATCGTTGTTCCGTCTCAAAAATCCAATGTAGCGATCGCGCTCTCTTTCTGCTGTTCCGTCACACCTAAATACCGTTCCAAAGCTGCTAAAGTCTTATGACCTGAGATCGCCTGAATATGCCTGAGTGGAACACCCTTATCGCTCATACGAGTTAGAGCAGTACGCCTGAAACTATGGGTACTGACCCCTTCAATCTCTAACTTACGGCAGGCATCCCTGAGTATCCTGTCCGCACTGGCTTTATGAATGCTACCCCTGCCATGACGACCTGGAAAGAGATAGGGACGGGTATGCCAGCGATCGCACCTATGATGTTCTGACAAATATTCCTTAAGCTGGGGATGGACTTGAATTTCCCTTGTAGACTGCTTGCCTTTGGTGTTATAGCTGCGAATCACCAAAACCTCCCGAACTCCTTTAACGCCAATAACATCGCCTCGCAACAGGGTACAGGCTTCGTTGATGCGTGCTGCGGCGTAAAGACAAACCCCAAACAAGGCGCGATCACGGGGCTTTGTTAAACCCTCGTTAAATAGTAGAGTAATTTGAGTGGGGCTTAGTATTGCTGCCCTGCCAAACTTGTTCACCTTCATAGAAAGTATTCTACGATATCAAAGTTGAATTTAATCGTTTAATCGGCTCAAAAGCTTATAATTGTGTAGGTATTTCGAGAGCGATTAAGCAAAACTTATCGATTACGACAGAAAAAGCCAAGTATTAATACCTAGATCATAAACAAAGCTTATACTTGGTCTGATGTCTGATTATGGCTCCAGTCTAGTTGCTAATGGTGAACTTTTTTAAAACTTCTCTATAGAACCCATTTGGTATCTTTATAAAAAAGGATAATCAGGGAACAATGCCATATACAAGTAGCCTCAGCGATCGCGAATGGGAAATTATAGAACCTTTGTTGCCAAAGAAGAAAAGGACAAGACCAGCAAAATGGAGTAAAAGAGAAATCTTGGACGGTGTTTTATATCAGCTAAAGAATGGATGCAACTGTAACCGTTCATTTCCCCCCAGTCAAAAATAAGCCAACTCCACCTTTGTGGTGTATGTTAAAAACATGGCTCAATTAGATAAAAATGACTTGGTACAGATGAACGAAGACTACTTCAAGTCTCTCGAAAAAGAGAGATTGGTAGAAGTAGCCAAAAATCTACATCAATTAGCCACAGATTTATGGGAAAAGCAACAGCAGAGTTCAGAAAATAGTTCTCAGCCACCATCAAAAGATAATCCTTACGGTTTAAAAGTAACCACAGAAGAATCAAACCCAGGTTCAGAATCTGAAACCGAGTTGGGACAAACTGAGTTGGATAAAAGAGATGAATCTTCAGAACCAGAAAAGAAGCAAAAATCAAAGAGGAAGCCAGGAAAACAACCAGGAGGAAAAGGTTTTGGTCGTCAGCAACCTCTGAAGGCGGAAGTAATCATTCCACACTATCCCCATAAATGTACCGCTTGTAATCATGATTTAAGCGAATCTGAGTCCTTTAGGTATATGGGATATTATGTCCTGGAACTAGAACCAGAATTATTTGGGTTGAGGATCGTCACTCAATTACATCACTACTATCGGACAACTTGCAGTTGTGGTCATTGCACCCATGCCCAACCAGGAACAGGGTTGGTTTCTGTAGTAGAAGGAAGAAGCAAAGATTTACAACTGACAGAGTATGTTTTAGTAGGAGCATTCCTCGCAACTTTCATCGCTTCCTTGAGCGTTCGCTACCGAATGAGTCGTACGAAAATTCAAGAGTTTTTAAATGATTGGACCAATACTAAATTGAGTATCGGAACAATAGATCGATGTATCCGAGAGACTGGAATTGCTTGTGTGCCAGTAGTCGAGGAGTTAGTTGAACAACTGCAACAAGCAGATATTCTACATTTAGACGAAACTCATTGGTATGAGAGTGGAAAACTGCATTGGTTATGGGTTGCTGTGACCACCAAAACCGCCGTATTTCATATCGGCTCTCGTCGGAAAGAAGAATTATCCTATCTAGTCACAGAAGCTTTTATCGGGTGGCTCATCAGTGATGGTTATGCTGCCTATCGTTCTTATCCAAAAAGACAAAGGTGTTTAGCTCACTTGATTCGTAAAGCCATTGCCATAACAGGAGCAATTAATCAAAAAGCTGCTCAAATCGGACAATGGATTTTAGATGACCTCAAAGAATTGATTGAATTGATTGCGCAAGGAAGTGAAGATAATCGTCTGATTCGTAAACGAATCGCTGGCCTCAGAAGAGTTTGTCATCTAGGAAAAAAGGCTGACCATACTAAGTTACAAGCCTTAGCCAAAGAGATTTTCAATGATTGGGATGCCGTAATCGCTTTGGTTCATCATCCTGAATTACCACCCACCAATAATGAGGCTGAAAGGGCATTACGTCATGCTGTGATTGCCCGACAGATTGGATTTGGCACTCGCACCCGCGAGGGAAGTTTGGCTTACAGTTCTTTGTTGAGCGTGATTGAAACCTGTCGTCTGAGAGATATTAATCCTTGGATAACAATCGCGGAGGTTTTGGCTTTGGCTAGACAAGGAATTGGTCCACCACCATTTCCTGTTGGCAATTAATTAATGGACAGTGGTAGGAATCTCCAGTGTCCTAAATTTCCCTTGCTTTTTTGGAGGGGGAATGAACGGTTACTTCCTTGTTAAGTGTCATCGAAACCTGCCGTCTGAGAGAGATTAATCCTTGGACTTACATAGCTGAAGTTTTAGCTCTGGCTCGAAAAGGTCTTTCTCCTCCACCATTTCCTGTTGGCAGTTAATTAATGGACATAGCGATCGCATCGCCAGTGTCCTAATTTTTCCTTGCTTTTTTGGAGGGGGGAATGAACGGTTACAATCTGGTATCGGCAATTCCATCTCCGTTAGCATCTCCCACAGATATCCCTTCAAAAGGTTCGTCCGCACTACCTGAGACATCTAGGGTAAAAACTACATCAGGATTAATTCCCTGGATTAAATCTGTATCACGGAAACCATTGCCATTGAGGTCATTGAATTTTAAACCAGAAATTTGAAACGGTTGGTTAAGATAAACTGTGACGCTATCGTCATCAAAATTTGGGGTAGCTAGATCAAGTTCTCCTTCTCCATCAAAGTCATCAACCACTAAGCCAGAAGGAGTATTTCCCACTGATAAGATTTCTGGTTCAGCGAAAGTACCATCGCCATTATTTCTGAGAATAGAAATTGTGCTTCCAGTAGTATTTCCTGAACGAGTAAAAAAGACACTATGACGCATAGCGAAATCTATGTCACCATCGCCATCCAAATCTGCTGCTTGGAGATCTGAAGGGCTATCTTCGGTATCAAAAACATTCCCTGTGGCGAAAGTCCCATCACCATTATTAAGTAAAACTGAAACATCTCCACTGCCAAAATTAGATGTGGCGATATCTAAGTCCCCATCTCCATCTAAATCTGAAATGATGGGAGAAGTTGGTCGTCTTCCCGCTTCTAAATCAACAGGATCGGAAAATCCATCTGCACCATTGTTAAACAATACAGATAGCGTATCATCTCTTTCATTTGAGGTAACAATGTCAAGATCATCATCTCCATCAAGATCGCCAGTTGCTACTAAAAATACTCCTTCTCCCACGGTTAGAGTTTCTGGTGCAGCAAATTCACCCTCGCCATTATTACGCAGAATTGAAATCGTATCTCCAGTAAAAATTGCTGTGTTGAGATTTACGCTATCTTGATTGCTGGTAATGATATCAAGATCTCCGTCCCCATCTAGGTCTACTGGAGTATTTATTAAAGGTTCTTTTCCTGTAGAGAAATCCACAGGCACAGCAAAAACACCTTGACCATCATTAAATAAAATCGAAATCGTATTATTGGTAGCATTAGAGGTAGCGATATCAATGTTTCCATCACCATCAAAATCTCCTACTGAAACTCTAGGTCCTACACCAGTTGTAAAAGTTACAGGTGCAGCAAAAGTTCCATCTCCATTGTTGCTCAGTACGGAAATCTCATTACCACTGTCAGGCTCGACAGAACTAGGATCTACTCCTGGGTTGGCTACAACTATATCTTGATCTCCATCACCATCGAAATCTGCTGAGGCTATACCACGGGGAGCTTCATTTGCTGGGTAGTCTATTCGATTAAAAAACATTTGTAAGTTTTTTGTATCTTCCTTGCCTAAAACAATACATAATAAATGTTACGAGTGATAATACTTGTATTATTTTTTAATCTTTTATCGTTATCTTTTGTCATTTTGGTAATAGTTAATAGAACTCTTGCAAAAGTTTTTAATGGTATGATTAAGGGTTATTTTGTCTGAATTTCTACTGATTAAAATAACGGGAATCGAGAGATTTTTTGAGCGAAAAAAGGAGAGCGATCGCTCTTAGCCTAAATTCTTTCAGGCAATTAAATAATAACTGAAATCTGGAAAATTAATTTGGTTTTCCATCAAATTTATCGAGCTAATTCGTAATTATAAATTCCAGCAATTAAATTACTTCTTAACCCAAATCTGCGATGACGATTTCGATAAGGATAAGATAAGATTTTAAAGATTTTTAGCCTACGGTTAACGTTTTCCACAGCAATTCTTAACCGATTTAATTCACGATTATATTTCTTCTGTTCTTGGGATATGGCAACGATTCAATAAATATAGTGTCATATCGGACTAAAAGCGTTGACTGACAAGAGTTTCATAAATTGCTATTTAAACAAGGCAAAATTTCTAAAAAACCTATAATCACGTTGTATTTGAAAAATATCTGATTTTCAAGTACTGGAGTTTAACTATCGTGTAGTGCAATTAAATCAACTCAATTGGCGAGATTTCTTGAATCAGCGTAATCCCATAGCTTCGGCATTAATGACCAAGATGCAGATTGCCCCTGAAGACCGTCCCCAAGTCAAAGCTGAATGTTTACGTTTATTAGTCACCTTGAAGTTAGATCCAGCTAAAATGCAGTTAATTTCAGGTTTTATCGATACTTATCTCAGCCTCAATGAAGCAGAAGAACAAGCATTTAGAGATGAAATCGGTACAATTGAATCAGAAGAGAGAGAGGAAGTTATGCAAATAGTAACTAGTTGGATGAGAACAGGGATTCAGCAGGGACAGGCGTCAATGGTAATACGTCAACTCAAACACAAGTTTGGAGAAATTGATTCTGATATCGAAGCACAAATTCAAAAGCTTTCTAGCCCTCAGTTGGAAGATTTAAGCGAGGCCTTGTTGGATTTTGAGCAGCTAGAAGATTTAACTGCTTGGTTTGGTCATTTATCGTCTTCTAACTAGGACGATAAGTGCGCTAGCAGTTTGACCATGTAAACTGGGTTGTATGAAAGTGAACCAGTTTGGTTGGGCAACAATTCTCACCCCACCACCAATAACTCTAGTATTTAAAGAGGAATTAACCAAGCTATCAAGCAGCAGTTGAATCGGATTTAGCTTTGGGTTCTTTCTTCTTGATTTCAAAAATATTGACACCAGCTTCTACCAGTTCCACCACTCCATCAGGAGAGATACTCTTCATCTTCCCTGAAAGAGAAGCTACCCAGTTGTCCCAAGTATCCATCTTGCCGACAATTTTCTTCAAACTCTTGCGGTTCACTTCTGCCTTGACAGTGATCTTATTTTCTCCCTTTACTTCTATGACTACCTTTTTCCCTTCTTCAGGTAAATTTTGAGGGCGCTCGGTGAATTTGATGGTCAGTTCTGGTATTCTTCCTTGGATCATTTGGTATCTGGAAAAAGTTAACAATACAAGCTGATAGACAAGCTATATTTCTCAGCCTACCTTGGCACAGAACCGAAACCTCGAAAATTTTAGGTTCATTTAGCGTTATTTGATTTCTGATTTTGGGTATTTAGTCTCAGGGTACATCCATCGGTATGAAACTGATTGGTTTTGATAACCATCGAAGGAGACTATTAGAAAGATTCTTTTGACCCTGTAATCCCATCACTATCTCTTTTAACACCGACACACCAACATCAAACGTTCCTAGTACAAGATCAAGATAGGGTTGGAGCTTCTCTTGAGTGTTATCCGAGTCAAAATTGACAATTTCCAGTTGATCTAAAGCTGTATCAACCCCGTCCTCTAATGAAAGAAGCTTATCTTTATTGGGGGGTGTAGATACAGTCGTCTTTGTCGGTTCGATCCCATAGAGGGACAGCATCTTAGCTTGATGCTGTCGTACATTTTCCTGTTGTTCCTTTTCTCTTTCAGCTTTCAGAAGACGCTGTTGTTCTCGATACTGCAATACAGACACAGCAAAAGCAATAGATTCAACTTCCAGACTCCGATAAGTAACCTGTTGACCGCGACCACCTTTTTTGCGAGAAGCGGTTGCCAGTCCCAGTTGATTAAGTAGTACTCCCACCAACCACAGTGGTTGACAATTTTCAGGAATAGTTAGATTGAGAATAGCTTTCACATGGACGCGAGATGCAATAGCCATCTGAGTCATCCTGACCACATCGGGGTCAGTGGCACAGATTTCCTCTCCAGCCATCAAACGAGCCAGGAGCTTGGGCAAGCCCAGGTTGTGACGAGCTAACCACTTACTAGAGTAATTGTGCCAATCTATCGCCAGGGGAAGATAATCTCGTTCTCGTAGGTCTTTATCCGCAACTATCTGGGGAGGTGCGGGATATTGGCGACCAGTATCTGGGTCAATAATTTCCCCTGATGAGGGAGCTAAGAGGGATTCTAAAGCAATTAACTGACTGATAAGATGTCCTCCTGCATCTCTTTGGACGAGTTCGGGGGTGACGGGCATTCCGTAATCCCTTTGAAGACGGTATTTCTCACACTCTACTATTTCCTCTGGTGACAGATACTCTTGAGCTTGACGGGCGAGATACACTTGGGGACTAATATTGGCGGCATTAACTACGGCTAATTGGTGGGCAGTATCTAAATACTGACCAGCTTCTTTTAATTTAGTTTTGACCACGGCATCTGGTTCGCTCTCTACAGTAGTAATGTTATATGCCATCTCTTCGAGTAGAGTCATCAGCTCGTCTCGGAGATTATTAATGGAATAATTACGTTGGGCTTCAATCTCACAGTAGGCATCTAAAGCCCAATCTTTTTCTACCCCTCTGGTGCCATTCTCTTTATCAATACGAATCAAGAAAGCAGTCATCTGATTGAGGTCTAGCATCTGTTGCTTAATCTTTTGGGCATTAGTTTCTTTGTAACCAAAGGGAGGACGAGGTGCGACCCAGATATGTAATGCCACCAAATGACGATAGCGGTGGAGTGCTTGGGCACATTCTGTTGCTGATTGAGATACGGCATGGAAAGCACCAAAGACGGCATCAAAGTGATAATCACAGATATCGACTCCCGTACCCAAACTGGGAGAAGCTAGCAGAGCGTCAACGTTTTTCACCTCTTTTGAGATATCTTTGATAAAGGCCTTATTCTCCTCACTACCACTATTGTCGGCATGAATTGACCAGATGCGGAGTTGATTAGTCACGGAGTTACCAAGCTCGTCAGGTTCAAAAAGGCATCCCTTGTCATCAACTTCGACGGTCATGGTGGTTTCTAACTTCTTAATAAATTTCTTAGAATCAGAAACCACCATACTTTTCAGTCCCAGCATTAAGGCAGTGGATACTTTAGCAACCAAGGCACTGCTATCCTGACCCTCGTAGAAATAAACCTCCCTTCCTGGCTGTTGGTATTCATTCTCTGGTTCTAACGGATTTTGTGGATCAACCACTTTGAAGGGTTTGGCGACCGTTCATCGAGCTAGCAATCAACAAATTGTGAAGCCAATTGTGATGATAGCTAAAACCATTGAGATCGCTAAACGGCGATATCCGTGACGAGCATTTTGAGCGAGTTCTAGCTGCGTAGGGATGGAAATTCCAGATCAGTGCCATCGAACGTAGATATAATCTTGCCGACTCCTTGTCACCATGAAAGTATTGCATAGTGTAGAGTAAACGGTCTTGGTGATTCATCAACCGGTCTACCATATTGCTAGTGCGATGAGCTTGGGGAAATTGATAAGCGACTGTGAATTGAGCAGCACGACGGCATAATTGACGCATCTTGCTTAAAGTGCGTTTCCGTCTGATATGTTTTTTGCTCCAAATCAAAGCTAATCGTATTCCTTGCAAGAATTTAGCAGCAGTAGAGGATTTATAAGCTTTCCAGAGCAGAGCTTTGAGCTTGTTTCTTAAATTGCGATAACTGGGGCTTCCTTTCTGCACTTTTAGCACCGCGTGCAAAAAGCACAGTACCAAAGTCACCGTGGGAAATAGATTAAGCCAAGCCTGTTTAGTTCCGTCCCAAGCATCTGTATTGACTGTCACTGGGGTATAATTGGGGTCGAGAAGACGAGCTTCGGTTTGAAATTCTGCGTATCCTTTAGTTAAAGCTGGCGCACTAGCTGATTCGGTCAAGCTAACTCCCAAAATACAGCCAGATGCTACGGTAGTAGGAAGATAAACTCGTGAACCCCCTAACCAAGTATGTTTTTCATCCGCTACCAGATGTGGAGGCAGTTTTTGAGCGTCTTTGATTGTCGTTCCCACAATCGAGGCTCGACCTAAAGACAGGTAAATACGATACCAGTACATGGCATTACGACCGAAAACATAACTTAAAGCGTCAAAAGGCACACCAAATTGTCTTAAATACATTGGTTTGTCTATTTCGTCGGTTTTTCCTACCATATAAGGCATAATGAAGTCAGGACGCAATTGATAGACCTGCTGATTAGCTTTGAGCTTAATGCGGCGCATTGACAGTTCCTGTTTGCTGGAGACCACCCAATCATGAAAGCTGAACCCTGCTTCCATTTCTCTGGGAAAAATTTCAGGATACTTGGCATAAAGTTGCAGCAAATAGGCTCTATAATTGTGATTATTGGCGATTAGTTGTTGATATTGTTCTTCACTGCTAACGGGTAAACAAATACTTTTATCTCCTCTGATAGAAACTGCCATGCTTGAATTTTTACTGAAAATCAATTGATTGTTTGTTGACTTTATCTCAATTTGATTTCTTTTGTGCTTCAAGCCCCATTATCCTGAGTATTTCTACTACCCACAAAATCCGTTAGAACCAGAAATTGGCAAAAGAAATAGCAGAATTTGTTTTAAAGACAGCCACAATTGGAGGTTTGCTTATGGGTTTGTATCAGATAAATCTACAATTGAGCGTACAACGAAAAGACAAAGTTATGCAATTATTTTTAAAGCAATATGAGGACAAAGCTAATATCAGTGAAATTCGTAATAATTTCTATCGCGATTTTGATAGAAGCAATGCCAGAGAAGTACTTGTAAAAAACCAAAAAGAATATAACAATGAGTTGAATAATATAAAGACTAAAAATAAACAGGAAATAAATAAGCGTAAAGAAAAAATAGACGAAGAATATGAAAAGAAGATAAAAAAGGAATACAAAGAATTTGTCATTAATTTTATCATTAAAGAAAATAATGATAGGTATAAAAATTTATTAATTCTTACGGATTTTTATAATGGCATTGCTTCTTGTGTTGAATCTGGGCTTTGCGATGAAAAGGTCGCTAAAAATTTATTTAAAGATGAAGGAGCACGTTTTTTCAAAAACTATAATCCTATATTCTGCCATTTTAAAACTAGATGGAAAGATAGTTTAATAAAAGGAGATTCGGCAAAATTTTATGAGATTAAAAAAATGAGCGATCGAATAGAAAAAGAATGTAGATTTTTACTAGAAGAAGTTTAACAATACGATCTCATTAATAATATCATATATTTTTGCTTTATTGTAGTCAATCAATGATTTTGTAATATAAAATTTATTGAATATATATTATTATCTATGTAAGAATTCAGGTACTAAATTGAGGGATTAAAGAAGGGCGATCGATAACACCGATAGTTGCCAATAAAGCTTGAGTGAAAAAATCCATCACAGAGCGACCCTGAAAACGGCAGGTTTGAATCACACTCAATAAATTAGCTGTATCTTGAAATCGTGTCATGCTGCGAGAACCACCACTTATTTTTCGTTTAGTGACTGCCAATCTTAAAGCACGTTCGGCGAGATTGTTATCAGGCGAAATTTCTGGATGGTCTAAGAAATACCACCATTGGTCTGCTTTTAATTTCAAATTCCGTAATAATTTACCAGCTTCATAACCTGCCTTCTCACTCCACTTACTCAAAGCTAAATTGATTTGAGTTTTTAATTGCGTAGTAGAATCGAGATATTGCTGCCGATGATTATTTTCACGCCATAATCGATGTTGTCGAAAAGCAGAATCCACAATTTCGGTCAAAGCTAGTCCCATTGATCCATTGTCAATTCCTGGTGTTTTCATGAGTCTTTGACAGTGACGACGTAAGTGAGCCTGACATTTTTGTTGTGCTGCGACCGGATAGCCATTGTACACGCTGAAATCATCGGAGATAATGATTCCCGAATACTGCGCGCCTAGTTGGTCTTCTATTTCTTTTCTCGAACGAGTATCCCCCGCTCGAAATAAGCAAAAATTCGGATTAGCAAACACCCACAACCATTCTTTTAATCCTCTTACTGACCAAGGTGTTTCATCAATATTTAAGGTTGGATGATTCTGATTAATCCATTCTTCTAGTTCACTAATGCTGGGCTTAATAGCTGCTGAAATTCTTTGGTTACTGGCAACTAAAGTTCCTAATCCAACTTCAATTTGACCTAACTCCCGCAATAGTTCCTGCTGCTTTTGATAGGGTAGATGCCCATAGTTTCCTAGCCATCCTAGTAATCCCTGTAACTTAATTCCCAAGTCTTGTCCTGGTACAATCTGATGAGACCATTGTGGCGATGTTATTTCTCCACAACACTGACATAGAGAGTGATGACGTTGATACTCAACTATTTCTATTGGTCTTTCTACTAATACTGCTGCTGAGTTGGTTTCAATCTTGATTGATTCTGCTGAGGCTAACAGTTCTCCACAACTCAAGCACTTTTCTGCTTTGAGTACTTCGCAGCGATCTACTCGCCCAAATCCTTTTCTTGTTTTCCCTTGATGTCCTAATTGCCCCCCGGGACTTTTTTTCGGTTTTTGAGACGATGACTTTTCTTTTCTTTCTGGTTTTTTGAGTAAATCTGATGATGGAGGCTTTGACGATATTTTACTGTCTAGGCTTCTGCTTATTTTTAGCTTCTCTATTTCTATTTTTAGCTGCTCGATGATTTCTTGTTGACTCAGTATGAGCTTCACCAGTTCCTTTTTTGACAACTGGTTGAGTTTTTCTAGTTCGTTTAACTCAGGTTCCTGGTTCATCTTACCGTTACATTACCCAGTTTTCTTAACGAGTGCAACCTTATCTCTCTTTTTAATACCTGAATCCTTACTTATCTATAACATTGCTAATGGGCAATGTTTTTTTATTTATCAAAATTATGAGAAAAATTTTAGATAGCTCTGATATTAAAGTAATTAAAAGTCACAGAATTTGAAGATTTTACTATATTTTTTGCAGCATCTACAAATGCATAAGTTAATTTTCCCTGCACTTATTAATAAATAACAAAGCAGAAAACACACATTTTAATTCACTAACACATATCGTAGGTCTCTGTACAGGACAATGACCAACTCGAAATCTAATAGCATCAAAACTTCAAACAAGCGTCAAGCAGCTCCTGTTGTAAATTGTTCACTCCCAGAAGTAATTGAAGCTGTAACTCCTTTATTTTTAGCAACTATTGGTGCTGTTATAGGCGTTGTTGTATTAGTTCAGCCAATGGGTAGAATTGATGATACAAGAGCGACTGCTGGACTTGGGTTGGCGGGGACGGCAATAGCTGGTGCTGCTGGTCTGGCTAGAACTGGTAGAAGCCAGCAAGATTTTTCGGTCAAACAACAGGATGGAAATTTAGAGGTTGATACTCCAGCAGATCGTTAGAAAGCGAAACGAACGGGCGATCGCCCAATACTTTGCTTCGTGCGATCGCGTTTTTTATTAAATCATTAGCAATTAAAACATACTTTGTGGGTCAGTTAGCTCGAACAAAATCTAACATCTTCTGCTCACAATATTAATCGTTTGCATTATCATAATCCGAGCTATTGTAGCTTGTTTATTTATTTTATTTACTCAGTTTTTAAGTCAACATAATAATTATATTAGGCATTATCTTTGGATAATGTCTTTTTTTTAATGAAAAGATATAAAAAAATAAAGATAAAAAATATACCGTGTTTTAAAACTGCATAAGTAAATTTAACTGGCAACTATTAATAATACAGAAAAACAGAGTGAACAGCGTTTTACTTTTTGTTTTCAAAAAATGTAGTTTCAGTCAATAAATTATCGTTATGCTAACCCATCAAAAACGCCAACAAAAAATAGATTGTCCTTATTTTTTAAAAATAGTTAAACCGACAATTCTAAAAAAAGAAACGATTCAAAGTTCTCAACTGCCACTGAAGCACAAAGTCTTTATTGATAAAATTCCCCAGGAATTTCCCGTGTTGGCTTATCACCATGAGAATCAGCACTATAAAGTAACTCTAGCCGACCAAACGATTAAAGGTTTTAATACTTGGTATGTCTATGATGGTCATGCAGAACTAGTAGATCGAGCGGGAAAATCGCTTAAAAAAGCAGGGACTGGCTCTTTAGCCGAGAGAGTTGTCGCTTGTTGTGAGGAACGAGGCTACTCTTTAGATCGAGGACAGGGAGAAGTCAACCTCATCGGCATCGAAGGCATGAATCTTGATGGTACGCCTAATAACGATGCCCCAAACGTCTTTAACGATTTGATTGGCTGTCTAGTCTTTGAAAACGAGCGACCAAAGTTTAAAGGGTTGTATGTCGGCACAACTGAACCTGGTCGATATTACACAGTTAACAAACTCAACGCCAAGGGGGCTGCTCGACTAGAGTTCGGTCAACAGCGTTGTTGGCGGACAGGACTTCACAATGGTAAATACGAGGCTTTAGTTCAGACAGGCGATCGCGTTAAAGTGTGGCGAGATGGCAATCAAGACTACTCCAGAACAGGAGACACCAGAGACACGGGGTTTTTTGGAATTAATATTCACCACGGTGGCAGTAACCCAATCAACAATATTGGTCGGTATAGTGCTGGATGTCAGGTAATCCGCTCTACCAAAGATTTCGCTGAATTTATGCAAATTGTCAAAAGCGATCTGCGTTGGCGGACAAATCTCAAGCATATTTTTAAATACACATTGTTGTGGAATCAATGGCTTTAAAAATTTAGTGAGCAGCAGCATAAAAACTGCATAAGTAAATTTTACTTACAGCTATTAACTATTAAGAATAAAGCAAAGTTAACCAAAGCATAAATAGCTTTTATTTGACCGATAAAAACAACAAAAACCAAGGAAAAAGTTATGACAATTTCAGCTAAAATTAGACCAATTTTACTCAGTGCCACGGGACTTTTATCCGCTGCTGCAATCGCCAGTCCCTTATTTTTACAAGTAGAACCTGCTTCTGCAAACTGTCGAGTTTCTCCAGCAACTTTAGAAGTGGCTAAACTGACTAATCAAGTACGTGCTAAATATCGTTTAAGACCTTTACGTTCTAATTGTCGATTATATAAAGCAGCCCAAAACCATACATTCAATATGGTCAGAATGCGAAGAACGACTCACACAGGTTCTGATGGCTCTAATATGGAAACTCGTGTAAAAAGAGTTGGCTATAGATATTCAGCCTTGGGAGAAAACGTAGCTGGAGGTCAAAAAACTCCCTCGCAAGTGGTAAAGGCTTGGATGAACAGTCCTGGACATCGTAGAAATATCCTTAGTCCCAAATATACTGAGATTGGTGTTGGTGCTTCTAATAATTATTGGACTCAGGTGTTTGGTAAATCTCGATAAAATATCAGGCTAACAAAAATAATTTGCCAACAAAAAAGATTCAGAAAACTTTGAATTTTAAGAGAGAAAAAAATTTTTCTGAATCTTATTACCTACATTTAACCGCAATCAATTCTGCAATTAAACAACACATTAATCAGGAGAAATAAACTATGTCTATGGCACAAGAAATCCTTAATGCTCATAATAAATACCGTTCACAAGTTGGTCTTCCTCCTCTGAGGTGGTCAAATCAATTAGCAGCACAGGCAGGACAATGGGCAAATTACCTCTCACGAAATCGAGCATTCAAGCATAGTCATACTAATGGTCAAGGAGAAAACTTATGGATGGGTACTTTCCGTAGGTTTTCCTTTACTCAAATGGTTGATGCTTGGGGTGGTGAAAAAAAATACTTTAAGTATGGCACTTTTCCCAACGTTAGCTCTACAGGTAATTGGGCTGATGTAGGACATTACACTCAAATAGTCTGGAAAAATACCTCCCAAGTGGGATGTGCTGGAGTCGATGGTGGTGATGGCAAATATCGATTGGTCTGTCGCTATGTTTCCCCAGGAAATTATCGAGGACAAAAGCCTTTCTAATCACCTTGTTTAAGTTATTAATAGGAGAAAATTATGTCCAACGCACCCATACTTTACCAAGTTGAACACACTGTTAAACCTGGAGAAACCCTTTGCACGATTGCTCTTAGATATTACGGCGATGAATCTCGTTGGCGAGATATCTACAAAGTCACCATGATGCAGCAAGAATTATTGCAGCAAGAAGACTTCGAGCCTCACAATATGCCTGCGGGAATAGTTGTAGTAGTGCCTTATCCCACTCAAGGATTAGATTAAGCTTCAATTGATCTCAATTTGGCGATCGCTCTTTTCAGTTTTGATTAGAGCGATCGCTTTTTTCATTTTTACCATTATCTAATATCTGTTTATAATTCTAATTTTAATTTCAGAGCAAAAAGTGCATAAGTAAATTTTGCTGGCAACTATTTAGCTACAGAAGGAAGAGAAAATAAGAAATTACCTTCTGGAGATAGATTAATAAAATCTATGAGTAAGCAAGAAAGACTAATTAAGTTTATTTAACCAAACCAAAAGGAGATTAACAAAATGAAACCTGAAATAGTTCAAGCTATAATTCCTATTTTCTTCATGGCTCTTATTCTTTTATAATCCAATAAGATTGCACAAGATTTCTGACTTCATCTTAAACTGTAATATTTTGCTGTTAGCCCCTTAATTTATTTTTGGGGCTTTTTTTGTAGCTATTATATTTTTAAATAATTACAACAACAGAATTATTTATTTAGTTGATATTCTTATTTAGTAGACTCATTCTCTATTTATAATTAGTTTTACCTAACTATTGATTAGTAAATGTCGTTGAAATCAATTATCTCAATAGTATGAATGTCGATATTTATTTCCATAATCATCTAATTTTAAATTTTAAAACTGCATAAGCTAATTTTGCTGACAACTATTTAGATATAGAAGGAAAAGAAAAAAAATACCTTCTAGTAAATATTACTAAGTGTAAAATCATGAGCACGCAAACTAAAGAAATAAAAGAAATTATCGAACTAGTTGATGGTCTTGAAGTCCTAGCTATTTTCGGAGCAAAAGTTGTTGCCGACGGCAAAGTTAATCATAACGATCTACCTATTGTCTTAGAATTTATGAACAAAATTAACTCTTTATTCTCCGCCTTTGATAATGTTCCAGAAATAGTCAAAGAGATTGAAGATATTGACAAAGCCGAAATGATTATTTTACTCAAGAAATTACTTGATATTGCTAGAAATCTCAGAGATTTTCGTTCTGTTACAGTTTCTCAATAATTTTATACCTACATTCATTCATTAAGGAGTTTAAATCATGTCAAACTACATATCTGGTCAAGAAGTTCACAGTATCGTCAGGCAGCAAATTGGAGCTAAATTAGGAAAGAATTACAAATTTCATAGTCCAGACGGAAAATACTACTGTCCATCTGTAGGATATACCCAAAAAGTTATTCAATGGTCATCTATTGATAGAAACAAGTGGGTAAAAGAGCGTTTTGATTGTGATGACTTTGCTCTGGTTTTAAAAGCAGATTTTGCTAAAGCTGCATATTCTTCTGAGAAAATTCAAGCTCCTTTTTGTTTCGGAATTGTCTGGGGTAATCTTCCTCATCCTCATGCAATTAATTGGATGATTAATGATGATAAAAAACTGCGTTTTATTGAACCACAGTCTGATGAAATTTATTTCCCAAAAAACGATCAACATAATATCTGGTTTATGTATGTCTAATTGCAATTGAAATTGTTAATTGTTTTATCGTGACTTTTTTTAGTAATTTAGTCACGGTAATTTTTTTGAGAGTTTTTGTTTCGAGCTATTTTTATTTTAGAAGTGCATAAGTCGATCTAGAGAACAACTATTAAATATTAGAAAGAAGACAAAGAAATATATCTTCTTTTCGACACAAATCAAGTTTTATCTAGTTAAAAGTATATCAATCATGAGTCAAAACTTTATCAATCGCGTTGTAGAACTCACTAATCTTGAACGCCGTAAGGCGGGTTTGTCACCACTCAGGTTCAATTCTCAGTTGGCTACGGTGGCGCAGAAGCATAGCCAAAGCATGGCTAATGGAGACTTTTTCTCACACACAGGGCGTAATGGTTCTAAGATGAGCGATCGCATTACAGCGGAAGGCTATCGATGGTCATTCTGCGCTGAAAACATTTATGCGGGTGGTTCTACCCCTGAAGCAGCCGTCCAAGGATGGATGAATAGTCCAGGTCATCGTCGCAATATTCTTAGTCCTCAAGCACGAGAGATTGGTGTGGGTTACTACTTCCTCGCCAACGATCAGGGCAGAGTTAACTATAAATACTACTGGACTCAGGTTTTTGCTACATCTCGCTAATGTTTTCAGGATTCACGAAACTCGGTTGTTTTGAAAAATCGAGTTTCTATCTCAGTCAGCTTGCAATCACAATTAATTGAAAGGAGAAAATTATGTCTGGTCAAACCTATACCGTACAATCTGGCGACACACTAGAAAAAATTGCCCTGAAATTTTACGGCGATGGTAGTGAAAAGTCATGGAGAAAAATTTACGACGCTAATCGTGTTGCGCTCGGATCTGACCCTAATCAGCTTAAAGTTGGGATGGTGCTGGTTATTCCTGGACAAAA
Source organism: Pleurocapsa sp. PCC 7319 (assembly GCF_000332195.1). Lineage (NCBI taxonomy): Bacteria > Bacillati > Cyanobacteriota > Cyanophyceae > Pleurocapsales > Pleurocapsaceae > Pleurocapsa > Pleurocapsa sp. PCC 7319. Next base: position 499,494 of record NZ_KB235919.1, on the reverse strand, counting down.
TCGACCAATTACAAGCAGGTTGATCACCACTCCGGTTCAATTCTCAGTTGGCTACGGCGGTGCAGAAGTATAGCTAATGGAGACTTTTTCTCACACACAGGGCGTAGTAGTTCTAAGATGAGCGATCGCTTTTTAAGCTTGAAAACTTACAAAATAATCTTCGATAAGAGAATAATGAAAGAACTTTTTTCTGAAATAATTGCAATTTTATCTCAAAAAGCTAAAGAAGGCTTTGTTATCGGTATTGTAATAGGTTTATGCGTAGTAGCAATTAGTCAAACTATGTATGATATTTTCCCTGATTTGACATTCACTAAAACTGCTAAGTTATCAGAGTTTTTTGCTGCTATTTTAGTAGGTATTTATTGTTTATTGTACTGCGGTAAGCAATTTAAAAAAACTATAAATTTTTTGAGTCTATTACTGTTTGTTGCCATAACTATTATTAGCTTACCTTTGATTCGTGGATTAATTATATATAAATTATTAGGTTGTGACCCTAGTGATTCCTCTTGTTACACACTAATTAATGACAGCATAAGTTATATGATTAGCTATGGCATTATCTGTCTTTTTGCTGGAAGTACTATAGAAATATACTCTAAATTGCTCAGAGAAAAAAATACCTAACCACAAATCTCCACTGAACTTAGATGTTTATTAGTTATTGAATCTGAAGGTAGGCAAAAAAGCTCACCTTTTGTTTCAGAACTCAAGAAAAAAGAAACAATTCCATGAATATATATTTTGGGCATTGCCAGAAGGCGATGCCATTTTTTGGGGTTCAAAAATTCAGGGCAAATCTCTAGCTAGCTCGGTTATTTAAGCAATCGTAAGTTTAAGAATTTGACAATTTAACTATAGTTTATTTGAGTAACATCCAGAAGTGCATAAGTCGATTTTCTAGGCAGCTATTTAAAAGACAATACAACTAACTTATAGGTACTCAAAATGACAATTTTTAATAGCTCAAAAACCTCAAACAAGCGTCAACTAGCTCCTGTTGTAAATTGCTCACTTCCAGAAGTAATTGAAGCTATAACCCCCTTATTTTTAGCAACCATTGGAGCCGTAATTGGTGTTGTTGTATTGATTCAGCCAGAAATTAATGAGACAAGAGCAACTGCTGGTCTGGGGTTGGCGGGAACAGCAATAGCTGGTGCTGCTGGTCTAGCTAGAACAGGCAGAAGCGAACAGGATTTTTCTGTCAAACAAAAGGATGGAAATTTAGAGGTTGAAACCCCAGCAAATTCTATAGGCGAATAAAGCGTTCAAACTAGTATTTATTCTCATCTCTAACGCAAACATCTTATAAGTTCACTTCAATCTATCGAGGATTAACAACATGAATTATTACTCTTTCAAAGACGATCCTAATACTCAAACAGATGACTATCTAGCGAAAGCTGCTGCTGTTAATGACCGAATCTCCACGGTAGCTGGCGCAATGGTTTCAATCGTAGGTGTACTCTCCCCGATCGCGATCATTCTAAGCCCCAGTGTTGAAAATAATGTCAAGCTCGCTTCCCTAGGAGGTGGGCTGATTACAGGAGGAGCAGGAGCTTTTCTAGGTCGTCAGCAACCCAAATCTTTAGAAGAAATGGCAAAAGACCGACTTCAGCAACATTCTCAGTCTTCCCGAGAAGGAGAATTTTAACCAAATTTAGTTTAACTCAAGGAGAATTTTAACGATGAAGATTAACCAAGAAGGACTCAATCTGATTAAGCATTTTGAAGGATTTTGTGCTAATGCTTACTATTGTCCAGCAGGTGTTCTGACTATTGGCTATGGTACTACAGGAAGTCGAGTCAAGTTAGGAATGAAGATTGATGAGAAAACTGCTGAACAGTGGTTATTAGAAGACGTAAAAAAATTTGCCGATGGGGTAACATCCCTAGTTGAGGTGAAGTTAGGGAGCAACCAGTTTAGTGCCTTAGTCTGCTTTACCTATAATGTTGGACTAGGAGCATTTGAAAAAAGTACTATGCTCCGCAAGCTGAACAGTGGCGATTGTAAAGGAGCAGCAGCAGAATTTGACCGTTGGGTAAAAGGTGGTGGGTTGACACTCCCAGGATTAGTACGGCGCAGAAATGCAGAAAAGGTTTTGTTTCTTAAGCCCGATCCTGGAGCAATTTAGAGCATCAACAATACTAACATTCATATGTGTTTATGTTACCCGTACATAAAATTGATAAGGAATCGATAAAGAATCGATAAGATTTAAGAGATCCTTTTATAAAGTACATCCTCTAATGAGCAAGTCAGTTGTTATCAATTTGGGAAGTGGGGACTTGTACAAGGGATTTCCTCGAGTCACTGCTCAATTATGGGCAGCAGGTTATCCTCGACCAGAGCAATTTATAGGCAGTCTACCGGCAGCCCCAGCTCTAGCTGAATCCTACAGGACTTGGCAGTCAATCTATAAGGCTTTGTGCAGTCGTTTAGTTCTATTTTCCAGAGGGCCAGATGATGATGATGATGAACTAGAAATTGATGAAGGGGGTATAACTCAAGTTTCTGAGGTCAGTTTTGATGCATTAGGTCAACAATTACATGAGAGCCTCAATGCCTGGCTCAAATCGGTGGAGTTTCTCAACATTGAAAGGCAACTGCGATCGCAATTAGACCCGAGCGAGGAAATTCGGGTCATTATTGAAACCAATGATGAACAGCTACGACGATTACCTTGGCATTGCTGGGATTTTGTTGAAGATTATTATTACTCAGAAGCAGCTCTTTCTCGACCAGAGTATAAACGCATCAAGCGATCGCCGTCAAAAATCAACAGAAAAAAAGTCAGAATCTTGGCGGTTTTGGGCAATAGTCAAGGTATAGATTTAGAAGTAGAAAGAAGGTTTTTAAAAGGCTTACCCGATGCCGAAACCGTTTTTCTGGTCAATCCCTCCCGCCATGAATTCAACGAACAGCTTTGGAATTCTCAAGGCTGGGACATCCTCTTTTTTGCCGGTCACAGTCAAAGTGAGGGAAAAACGGGTCGAATTTATCTTAATGAGAATAAAACAAATAACAGCTTAACGGTAGAACAGTTAAAGGAAGCTCTTAAAGAAGCCATTAAAAATGATCTCTATTTAGCAATTTTTAATTCCTGTGATGGACTGGGATTAGCAAATGCTCTGGGGAAATTGAACCTCCCTCAAATTATAGTAATGCGAGAGCCAGTACCAAATCGTGTGGCACAGGAATTTTTCAAGCATTTTCTCTCCGCTTTTGCTAGCCAGCGATCGCCTCTATACTCAGCGGTACGACAAGCTCGTAGACAGCTACAAGGATTAGAGAATGAATTTCCCAGTGCTTCTTGGTTGCCGGTAATCAGTCAAAATCCAGCAGTTGAACCACCAACTTGGCTGCAGTTGGGAGGAATTCCTCCTTGTCCCTATCGAGGTTTATCTGCTTTTCGGGAAGAAGACGCACACCTTTTTTGCGGCAGGGAAGAGTTCACTGCTAATTTGCTGAAAGAAGTCAAAAGCAAACCCTTGGTAGCTGTAGTTGGTGCTTCCGGAAGTGGTAAATCCAGCGTAGTATTTGCCGGATTGATTCCTCACTTGCAACAGGATACTGATCTTTGCTGGCAGATAGTCTCTTTTCGTCCGGGAAATAATCCTGTTGATTCTTTAGCAGCAGCACTCGTTCCTCTCTGGCAGCAAAGAGAAAATAACCAAGAGGACAATTTAGCATCTCGCGACAACAGCATTGTGGAATTGGAATTGTTCCTGGCACTCCGACGGGATGAGCTAGCTTTAAGTAAGTTAATCAAAAGCCTGGTCGAGTCACCGAAGACTCGCCTCCTTCTGATTGCCGATCAGTTTGAAGAACTCTACACTCTTTCTAACCAGGCAGAACGCCAGTTTTTTTTAACTTTATTGCTCAATGCGGTGAAATTCGCTCCTGCTTTTACCCTCGTTTTAACTTTAAGAGCTGACTTTTACGGCTATATTTTGGGAGATCGCTCTTGGAGCGATGCCTTACAGGGAGCAATTCAGAATCTTGGTTCGATGAGCCGCTCTGAATTACAGTTAGTCATTGAAAAACCAGCCGCACTTATGCAGGTCAAACTAGAGCAAGGATTGACCGATAAACTCATTAATAATGTATGGGAACAGCCAGGACGTTTACCTTTGTTAGAGTTTGCCCTAACTCAGCTGTGGTCAAAACAGCAACATGGTTTACTAACTCATCAAGCTTACTCGGAGATCGGTGGCGTATCATCGGCGCTAGCTAACCATGCCGAGGCAGTCTATGCTCAACTTTCTGAGACGGATAAACAACTAGTACAGCAAGTGTTCCTACAGTTGGTTCGTTTAGGAGAAGAGACAGAAGCCACTCGTCGCTTAGCAACTCGTGATGAAATCAAAGCAGAAAATTGGGATTTGGTTACCCGCTTGGCATCTGCTCGTCTGGTAGTAACTAACCATAGATATTCTACTGGTAAAGAAACGGTGGAAATTGTACATGAATCTTTAATTAAAAGCTGGGGACGTTTGCAACAGTGGCTGCTCCTTGACGGTGACTTTCGCCGCTGGCAAGAGCAATTACGGACAGCGATAGGGCAATGGCAATGGCAAGGTAGTAGCTCAAATCAAGATACTCTATTGCGGGGAAAGCCCCTAACGGATGCTTCAAATTGGCTGCAAAAACGTTTTCAAGAATTGACTGACTCTGAACGGAGTTTCATTCAAGCAAGTCTGGAGCAGCGGAATAATCACATTAAAGCGGAAAAGCGTCGTCAACAGTGGACGATATTGGGTTTAACTCTCGGCTCGATTTTAGCTGTAAGTTTAATGGGGGTGGCCCGGTGGCAATGGCAGAAAGTAAGAATTGGCGAGCTATATGCACTCACTAAATCTTCAGAAGTGCTATTTGCTGACAATGATAGGTTAAACGCGCTAGTAAAAGCGATCGCCGCCCAAGAAAAACTACAAAAATTAGGTAGAGTAGATACAAAGCTCCAAAATCAGGTGGAGTCCATTTTAAGACGATCAATTTATGGGGCGAACGAGTCCAACCGCTTATCAGGTCATCATGGGGCAGTTTGGGGAGTAGCCTTCAGTCCCGATGGCCAAACTATTGCTTCGACGAGTTGGGATAATACTATCAAACTCTGGAGTCGAAACGGCAAGGAACTAAAGACTATCACAGGTCACGTTGAAGAGGTTTGGGGAGTAGCCTTCAGTCCTGACGGCCAAACTATTGCGACCGCTAGTGGCGACAACACAGTCAAACTCTGGCAGCATGACGGCACCTTACTTAAAACTCTTACAGGTCATGGTGATATAGTTTATAGTGTAGCCTTCAGTCCCGACGGCCAAGCTATTGCGACCGCTAGTGGCGACAACACAGTCAAACTTTGGCAGCGTGATGGCACTTTAGTTAAAACTCTTACGGGTCATGAGGCATCGGTTTGGGGAGTAGCCTTCAACCCTAACGGTCAAACTATTGCCTCGGCGGGTTGGGACAAGAAAGTCAAGCTTTGGAGTCGAGATGGTGCTTTGCTCAAGACTCTGGAAAGTCATCAAGCCCCAGTTAATGCTTTAGCCTTTAGTCCTGATGGCCAAACCATCGCGACCGCTAGTAACGATAAAACCGTCAAGCTTTGGAGCCGAGATGGGACTTTACTCAAGACTCTGGAAGGACATGATGATGATGTTTGGGGAATCAGCTTTAGTCCCGATGGTCAAACCTTTGCTTCTGTTAGCGGGGATAAAACCGTCAAGCTTTGGAGTCGAGATGGAACTTTACTTCAGACTCTGGAGGGACATGATGATGAAGTTTGGGGGGTAAGCTTCAGTCCCGATGGTCAAACCCTGGCTTCGGCGGGTGACGACAAGACGATTAGACTCTGGCAGCGAGATAATAAATTGCTGACCACTCTTAGTAGCCATAGCGCAGGAGTGAATGGAGTAGCTTTTAGTCCTGACGAGCAGCTTATTGCCTCGGCTGGTTGGGACAAGACGGTCAAACTTTGGAATAGTAACGGTTCTTTGTTAAAAACATTGATTGGTCATAGCGCAGCGATTAACGCTTTAGCCTTCGAGCCTGGTGGCAACATCATTGCGACCGCTAGTGCAGACAATACCGTCAAATTCTGGCAGCGTGACGGCACTTTACTCAAGACTTTAATTGGTCATCGCGCTGGAGTTAATGCCGTTGTTTTCAGCCCCGACGGAGAAATAGTGGCTTCGGCCAGTGCCGATACCACGGTCAAACTTTGGAGTCGAGAGGGGACTTTACTCAAGACTTTAACTGGTCATCGTGCTGGAGTTAATGCCGTTGTTTTCAGCCCCGACGGAGAAATGGTGGCTTCGGCCAGTGCGGATAATACCGTCAAATTCTGGAGTCGAGATGGGACAGAATTGAAGACTTTTAAAGCTCATGGCGATCGCCTTTACGCATTGGCATTTAGTTTTGACGGTCAGATGCTGGCTACAGCGAGTGCAGACAATACAGTGAAGCTTTGGAATCGAGATGGGACAGAGCTGAAGACTCTGAATGGTCATAATGGTACGGTTTGGGGAGTAGCCTTCAGTCCCGATGGTCAAACTATTGCGACCGCTAGTGGCGATAACACCGTCAACCTTTGGAAGCTTGACGGCACTCTGCTAACAACTCTCAATGCTCATAACTCTGCGGTTAATGCGATCGCGTTTAACTCTGATGGGAACAGACTCACTTCGGCTAGTGAAGATAGAACGGTAATTGTGTGGGATTTAAACCGCGTTCGTTCTCTGGATGAAATACTTGCATACAGTTGTGATTGGGTACAGCATTATTTACAAAATAATGCCAATGTTAACCCAGAGGCTCTTCTCCTCTGTGGGAAAATAGAGAACCTCAATCCACAATAGTCATGAATCCCGTTGAGAACAATCCCCACGAATTTATTCGGGGGCTTGAAAATCTTGTACATGACCAGACTCAGCTAGATAAACTAGCTACGTTAGTTAGGCTATCTCACCCTAGGATGCTTGTGATGATTGGGTAGTCCGATTCTAGAAATATGTTTAAAAATTTTAGGTCAAGACAAAAATTAACTCTTCTATTAGTTCTTATTTTGGTGGCAAGTCTAATTATATTTAGTATTTTTCTGAGTGCTGTTCTCCAGCAGAATGCCAAAAATCAAATTTCTTCAAAAGCTATGATGCTCATGGAGACAATTAACTCCATTGGAGATTATACCAAGACTCATGTCCAGCCAGAATTAATTAATAGAATAGAAGTCGAATTTGTCCCTGAAATCATACCCAACTTTGCGGCAAGGGAAATATTTAAAAATTTTCGCCAAAAACCAAATTATCGTGACTTTTTTTATAAGGACGCAACCCTGAATCCTCTCAATTCTGAGGATCAGGCTGATAATTTTGAGACAGAAATCATAGAAAATTTTAGAGAGTATGAAGAAGTTGAAGAATCAAGAGGATTTCGTTCTGCTCTCAACGGAGATCTATTTTATCTTGCTCGTCCCCTCAAAGTTTATGAGCCAAGCTGCCTTGAATGTCACGGTGAGCCAAGTGCCGCGCCCCCAAGTCTAGTTGAACGGTATGGAAGCGTAAATGGATTTGGATGGAAGCTCAACGAAATTGTCGGTGCTCAGATTATTTCGCTCCCAGCTAATCAAGTTATCAACGAGGCTCGTCAATTGTTTTTCCTGATTATAGGAATTATTTCTTTTCTTTTCCTTGCCGTCATCTATGTAGGCGTAAAGCTGTTGAACAAAGTCGGACAACCCATCCAACTAGTCCAATATATTAGACAATTTAACCGTTTTCAACATAGGAAGAAATAGCTGAAAGCGAGGGTCTTCTCTCACAAATACATAAGAAGGGGCTGTGGGCGTGATTGCATCTTAAAAATTAATCACCTAACCTGGGTGTTTTCTCTGTTTCTAATATCCAATACTTAAATTATACTTACTGAAGTAAATCAGCAAATCAGCAATTAAATGAATAAGTAAACATTACTATGATTACTGCCTTTATCAACTTAAAGGGAGGCTCAACTAAAAGTAGTAGTGCGGTCCATCTATGCCGTTACCTACTGGGAAAAAACCAAACTGTTGCCTTAGTTGATGCCGATTCTCAAGCCACTAGTTCGACTTGGATTCATAATTTAGATGATGGTCTACCCCGTCCCAATACTTATCGACTTACTGAGCCAGATCCTTTACTGGATGAAATACCAGTGATCGCTAGTTCAGTTGACCATGTTGTTGTTGATGGTGCAGGAGGATTAGCAGAGGTACAGAGAACTATTCTGTTATTAGCTGATTTGATATTCATTCCTATTCAACCTAGTGCGCCTGATATATCAGCAAGTCATCAAGCAATCAAGGCAGTAAGCAGAGCGAGGGTAATTAGAAATGGGAAACCAGAAGCTTATACCTTTCTCTCCCGTGTAGTACCTAAAACTTTGCTGCTAGCAGAGGCTAGAGAAGTTTTATCTGCCTACGAGGATGTTCCTTTACTCAAAGCAGAGATACCTCAGCGTCAAGTAGCGGCAGATGTTATGGGACAAGGAGCAACATTATTTGATCTCAAAACTAGATCAGCAAAAGAAGTAGCTAACTTTTACCGTCAACTATTCGATGAAGCTTTTAATTATGGCACGTAAGAAATTAACTGATGCACAAAAACAGTTTATCACCGGTGATGACTTGAATAACCAAGCAAGTCAGCAAGTAAATGCTGAAGTAAATACTCAAGTATCTGATGACATAGGAGTTAATTTAAAACAGGAATTTTTCGGCGATCGTCAAGAAAAAGAATCCAGCATCAGATTTACCGTCGATATACCAAAATCACTCAATAAAAGACTTAGTCAGTTAAGTGTGGATACTGGAAAACCTAAAACTGAGTTGGTTAGAACTATCATCCATAAAGCATTAGACAGCCTTGATTATTAATTTACTGACTTGCTGACTTAAGCAAGTTGTTACTGTTGTTTGTCAATAAGAGAATCATAATACCTAAATGAACGGCAGCGAAGGCTACGACCCAGATATTTCTCAATTAAACAATTAGCACTCTCATGGTGTCGGTGCTTCCTGATGTAAAAGCCCTTCCTGTTTCAGCTCCTCCCACAATGATGGTGGAATATCAATACTCATTAGAGAGATGTTTTGCTTGACTTCACTTGGCTTAACCGCGCCCGGGATGATTGAGACGATCGCTGGATGACCGAGGGGAAACTGAATCGCTGCCGCTGCCAAAGGCACATTATAGCGAGCACACACCATTTCAATCCGCTTCACTTTGGCTCTAATTTCTGGCGGGGCTTTCTGGTAGTTATAGAATGCCCCTTCTTTGGCTCCAGTCGCCAAGATGCCCGAATTGTATGGGCCACCCAGTAGAATGCCAATGTTCTTTTCCACGCACAGTGGCAGAAACTGATCGAGAGCCGGTTGCTCCAGAAGAGTATAGCGCCCCGCAAGCAGAAAACAGTCGAAGTCTCCAGAGTTGGCAAAACGCTGACACATCTCCCATTCGTTTAAGCCACAACCAATTGCCTTAACTACACCAGAGCTGCGCAATTGCTCCAGAGCACGATATGCACCCGACATGGCTTCCGAGAAACGTTTTTCGGTCTCGGCAATAGTACCGTGAGTCCAGACATCGACATCGTGGATCAACAGGATATCGATTCGATGAGTGGCCAGACGCTGTAAACTGTCTTCCACCTGGCGCATAACGCCGTCATAGCTGTAATCATAAACTGGTTCAAAGGCCAGGGTGTTGCGCCATTGACCTCGATCAATGAGAGAAGGTTCCTGAGGCTTTAAGGTTCGACCCACTTTGGTGGAAAGCAGGAAGCTATCCCGGGGATACTGGCGCAGTACGTGACCGAACCGATGTTCGCTCAAACCATACCCGTAGAACGGCGAAGTATCGAACAAGCGAATGCCTTCGGAGTAGGCAGTCTCGACCGTGGCGAGTGCCTCGGACTCTGGCAGCGGTGCGTAGAGATCGCCGAGAGGAGCCCCGCCGAATCCGAGCTGTGTTACCGATAATGGTGCTTTACCAAGTTTTCGCGTATTGTTGAAATTCATCAGCTAATGTATATTTAAATCGAAAAAACTGATAGCAGAAAAGGAACATCCCATTCAGCAGTTATCAACTATGGTAATTAAGACACTCAGTTAATTTCATCCTTAAAGGGAATAGTCAAATAAAATATTGCTGAGAGGTCATCTGAAAAGTAAATTTGGTCACTCAAAAGTTAAATTTAATACGTACCTTGTTTGAGTTGTTACCTCAATGATTTGGTTGAGTTTAATTTGCTCAAATAAATATATAGCGGTGTGCAAACAGGCTAAGTACAGTTTGAAATTTCAATCCTAATGAACAAGCAAACTAAGTGTACTTAAGTAAGTCTGAACACCGCTGTAGATTGAGAGATGAAAAATTAGACTGATTCTAAATAAATATGGCTTTTTATCTTATATAGACAGACTTTAATTAAGGACGTTGCTGATTTGAAGTATGAAACCAAAAAGTAATCTGCTCGTAGCTATCAGCTATCAGCTATCAGCTATTAGCTATTAGCTATTAGCTTTTTGATTGATTTGCTAAAGGAGTGAAAATCATAAAATCATATCTCGATTCAGCAACGCCTAATTAAGCTTAAGCTCACAAGTTTCTCAAGTTATTTATTTAACTTAAGACTGAAAGGCAAGAGCGACTTGGTAATTGACTCTTTGTTGCTAGTCCATGGAGGAGAAAGAGCTTGATGAAAGCAGCAGATATTATGACCACCAAGCTAATCACTATCGATAGTTTCGCCACAATTGCCGAGGCAGCTAGAGTCATGAAACAGAATCACCTACGGGCTTTAATTGTTGCTCGGACTTCAGCTCAAGATGCTTATGGCATCATCACCGTCACCGATATCTCACAAGCGATTGCTAATGTTAGAAATCCCCAAGCAACATATGTCCGCGAAGTGATGACCAAGCCTTGTATTGTGGTCAATCCCGATCTAGCTGTCGAACATATTGCCAAATTATTTGCTAGAGCACAAATTCGCCTAGCGCCAGTGATTAAAGACCAGCTTTTAGGTATTGTTTCGATTACCGACATCCTCACAAAAACTAATTGTTTAATCCCCATTGAAGACCAATTAAGGCTTCAAAAAATCCCAGAATTAATCGAACTGCCTTTAGATGAATCGATAGAAAACGAATGGGGCACTGAGTGCGATCGCATCTATGAAAATTGGTGTAGTGGATAGTGAATCAGAGAATTTTTATGGATTTAAAACCCAAATTGGAGAGAAAGAATGATGAAAGTCAAAGATATCATGAGCAAAAAAGTTATAACTGTTCGTAATTTTGCCACAGTAGCCAATGCGGTCCAGCTCATGCGAGATCATCGTTTAAGTTCGCTGATTGTTGAGCGCCTCGATGAATCAGACAGTTATGGCATCATTACTGAAACCGATATCATTCATAAAGTAGCAGCCAAAGGACTCGATCCTGACCAGGTGAGAGTTTGTGAAATTATGACCAAACCCTGTATTGTGGTTAATCCCGATCTCAGCACCAAATCCGTCGCCCAGCTATTTGCTAATACTGGCATTCGTCGCGCACCTATAATTAGAGACCAACTTTTAGGTGTCATCTCCACAACCGATCTATTGCTGAGAAGTAACTTTGTCGAACAACCCACTTCCGTCTCACTCCAACAACAAATCGAACAAAGGTTCGCTGAGGCCCGTAAAATCTGTAACGAACAGGGCTTTGCCTCTTCTGAATGCGCCAGTGCTTGGGATTTAGTCGAAGAATTACAGGCTGAAAAAGCACATCAGCAAACAGAAAGACTAAATCAAACTGCTTTTGACGAATATTGCCAAGAATATCCAGAAGCCAAAGATATCAAGCGATTCGACCCTTGGTTTTGCCATTGGGAAGAAGAACAATATAATAAGAGCCTTTAATTGATGACAAATCGGTGAGATACAGTATAACTTTACTTTTAGTCCCTTCGACAGAGTTGAGTTGCCACATGATGCCCAATTAAATAAGCGGTCATCTGGGGACTGACCCTAGGGAGAGGTGATGCAGATAGATCTGCCACATAGATATTCTCGCTCCCCAATACTTTGCCTGTATCTTGTGACGATTCCTGCCCCAAATCTATAGCTTGACCAAAGACACAGCCTCCAGATAAATGCTGCTCCGTAAGTAGATCGTAGCGACTGTAGTGTTTGATATAGTCCTCAACTTGTTGAGTTTTGTAAGGCATTCTGGTTAATAGCCGAATCAAAAATTGAAAGAACGGGTGGGGTTTAGCCCCCAGAGAATCCATCAGCGGAATTTGTCTAGTGATAGCAGTCTTAGCTACCCTGAAGTCTGGATCTTGCTCCAGAGATGCCTTCTCAAAGCAACGGAGGATAATTTCATACCGTTTTGGCTCTTCCTTGGCAGGAGTCTTAGTATCAGACTGAGGTTTATAGAAGCCTTCGCGGGCAATATTAAATTTGACAATGGCTGAAATGAGATTCCATTGATGTTTGCCCATCTTTGAGGGATGAAAAATTGACCAGAGAAGATCGTCTAAACTATTGAAAACACTAACAAGACCTCTGCTTACTTGTTTGAGACATTGAAAGAGTCTGGGGTTTCTAATCATCCAAAACTTTAACCAATTAGGAACCCAAAAAGCTAAAAACAAATGAGACACTAAGTACAGAAGAACGTCTAACTGACCCGAGAAAAAATCAAAATTGCAAATCGTAGGTTCTCCGTGACCATCGTCAGTAGAAAATTCTTCTGTCGTCGCAAATAGAGAAACGTACTGGTCCTTCAAGGTCACCTGAAGCTCGTCTGGGAGTAGATAAATCCCCAAAGGCAGAAGAATATGATCGTTCACATGTTCCCCAATCTCCATGTTATCGAGTTTTTCCCGATGCTCATAGAGTAACTGGGGTGTCGCGGCACCGGCACAGAGCAGCAATTTGGTATTGGGACCTAAATGATAGGTCTCTAGTTCCCCTTCAACCAAGTTAAAAACAGTAATTGCCGTACATCGTTGCCCTCCATGCCTAGTCTCTAGATGCAACTGAGTCACCCGCTGCTGTGTCATAAAGTCGAGTCGTTCGTTCTCATACCAATTCAGCAGAGACACGCCACTATGGGTTCGCTGCCCAAATTGATTAAACTGATTCTGGTTCTAACGGATTTTGTGGGTAGTAGAAATACTCAGGATAATGGGGCTTGAAGCACAAAAGAAATCAAATTGAGATAAAGTCAACAAACAATCAATTGATTTTCAGTAAAAATTCAAGCATGGCAGTTTCTATCAGAGGAGATAAAAGTATTTGTTTACCCGTTAGCAGTGAAGAACAATATCAACAACTAATCGCCAATAATCACAATTATAGAGCCTATTTGCTGCAACTTTATGCCAAGTATCCTGAAATTTTTCCCAGAGAAATGGAAGCAGGGTTCAGCTTTCATGATTGGGTGGTCTCCAGCAAACAGGAACTGTCAATGCGCCGCATTAAGCTCAAAGCTAATCAGCAGGTCTATCAATTGCGTCCTGACTTCATTATGCCTTATATGGTAGGAAAAACCGACGAAATAGACAAACCAATGTATTTAAGACAATTTGGTGTGCCTTTTGACGCTTTAAGTTATGTTTTCGGTCGTAATGCCATGTACTGGTATCGTATTTACCTGTCTTTAGGTCGAGCCTCGATTGTGGGAACGACAATCAAAGACGCTCAAAAACTGCCTCCACATCTGGTAGCGGATGAAAAACATACTTGGTTAGGGGGTTCACGAGTTTATCTTCCTACTACCGTAGCATCTGGCTGTATTTTGGGAGTTAGCTTGACCGAATCAGCTAGTGCGCCAGCTTTAACTAAAGGATACGCAGAATTTCAAACCGAAGCTCGTCTTCTCGACCCCAATTATACCCCAGTGACAGTCAATACAGATGCTTGGGACGGAACTAAACAGGCTTGGCTTAATCTATTTCCCACGGTGACTTTGGTACTGTGCTTTTTGCACGCGGTGCTAAAAGTGCAGAAAGGAAGCCCCAGTTATCGCAATTTAAGAAACAAGCTCAAAGCTCTGCTCTGGAAAGCTTATAAATCCTCTACTGCTGCTAAATTCTTGCAAGGAATACGATTAGCTTTGATTTGGAGCAAAAAACATATCAGACGGAAACGCACTTTAAGCAAGATGCGTCAATTATGCCGTCGTGCTGCTCAATTCACAGTCGCTTATCAATTTCCCCAAGCTCATCGCACTAGCAATATGGTAGACCGGTTGATGAATCACCAAGACCGTTTACTCTACACTATGCAATACTTTCATGGTGACAAGGAGTCGGCAAGATTATATCTACGTTCGATGGCACTGATCTGGAATTTCCATCCCTACGCAGCTAGAACTCGCTCAAAATGCTCGTCACGGATATCGCCGTTTAGCGATCTCAATGGTTTTAGCTATCATCACAATTGGCTTCACAATTTGTTGATTGCTAGCTCGATGAACGGTCGCCAAACCCTTCAAAGTGGTTGATCCACAAAATCCGTTAGAACCAGAACGAGGGTAGAACGAAGTTCCTCGTCGATTTCGGAGCGAATTTGATCGATGCTGTTGGTCAGGGAAGGATTTTCTAGTTGAGGATTGTCAGTTTTCTGATTCGCCTCTGTGGATTCAGAGAGGGGGTTAGGGGTAGGCTTTTCTTGCGGCTCAGGTGAGGTCAAGATAGACATTTGTTGATCTGGAGAACTGGTTAAGCGAGTTCTTCTTCTTCTGGTATTTGTTCTTCGGGTATAAGTCATAGGAGTGAAATTTGATTCTGTAATAGCCTTTTCAAGGGTAGTGTTTTTCGCTTTAGTAGTATAAATGTATCTATTAGATTAAATAATGGTGATGGATAAAAGTGACGACTGTGATAGATAGCGTGATGACTGAAACCATTGCTAGTGATGAATGTTACGTGTGTGATGGCATTTTTAAAAAGTCTGATGAAAATAATGATATTGTAAAAAGCAAGGTTAAGTGTAATACGTTAGATGAGGGTCAAGAGTCAAAAAATGATTCAGTAGAAGAGTTTTCGATTTTGCCGTCACCTACGTCACAGAAGGAGGTTGAAAGCTATATAAATCAAAGCGTGACGGATAGTTGAGGTGATCTATCACTAGCTATAAATTCATCCATCACAGTAGGCTTGGTAAGTTTTTTGAATTTAGTCAAACAATAAGTTAGTCAATTATTAAATTAACCAATTAACTATTACATAAATGTTAAATAACTAAAAGAGTAAAGTTAATAACTTGGCAATTTACAACTGATTGGTTAAATTGGGGAAGTTCAGATAGAGAGAAAAGAAAATGCAAGTAATTTCTTGTTTAAGTCTTTCAGGAGGAATGGGAAAAACGACCTGTAGTTTTTTCTTGGGTTTGCATTTGAGTTTATTAGGATACAAAGTATTACTAATAGATAGTGACCCGCAGTCAAACTTAACGTTTTATTTATCAGTATCGGTGGAGTCGGACGAGCCAACATTACTGGAAGTGTTAAGGAAAGAAATAGAGATAGAGGATGGAATATACGAAACAAAGTATTCAAATATCTGGATGATTCCGTCAGACGATGCCTTAAATCAAGCGCAAGAATACTTGTCAAACAGTGGAATGGGGTCAGTAGTACTAAGGAAAAGACTAGCAGGAATATCGGATATATTCGATTTTTGTATTATAGATTCACCACCTCAAAGATCTCAAATAAGTTTGACGGTACTGGGAGCGGCAGATTTACTACTAGTACCAGCAGAGGTATCAAGCAAAGGAATAAATTCAATATGTAGAACATTAGATTTAGTGGATGAGCAAGGGGAAATAGAAGCATTCAAGGGCAAAATCATGGGAGTGTTACCCTTTAGAGAACGTTGGGTAGGAAGAAGTCAGACAAAAAAAAGTAAAGAAAGTCTGGAGACGATCAAGCTATTTTTAAAAGAGGAAACGAGAACGAGACTAAAAGGAATAGAAATATTACCGTCGCTAATAGAATCAGAGCAATTCAAAAAAGCGATGGATTCAGGAAAGACATTGAAAGAGCTAGAACATGAGGGTTTAGAGTATCCTTTTCAACATATTGCCCAAAAATTGTTGTCAAATATATTAACGACAGCGTAATGGAGAAGTAATTGCCAGAAGAGAAAAAATGACTGAAGCAATAGAGCGCCTGAAAAATAGGCAAAGAAAAAAAGTAAATGCTAGAAGTTCCTCATTAACTGAAAATAATCAAACAACAAATGAGTCAAGCAACAATGATTTACTGACTAAAAGTAGTCAAACAGCAAATGAATCAAACAATAATGACTTATTAACTGAAAGTAGTCAAACAGCAAATAAATCAAGCAACAATGACTTATTAACTGAAAGTAGTCAAACAATAAATGAGTCAAACAATAATGACTTATTAACTGAAAGTAGTCAAGCAATAAATCTTAGAGCTGAGCCTATTCGTAGAACAATAAGGCTCGATCCTTTAGTGGACGAATATATGGATACTTTGTGCAAAGAAAATAGAGTGACTAGAGAAACTTTGATTGAAGCAGCGATTTTAATTTGCGGCAAAAATCAACGAACTTTAAACAAGGTAATTACAGATGCTAAAGACAGATATCAAAATCGTAAACGATTAGGAGAATTGAAGAAATTACAAACTATGAGTCGTAAACTTGGTTTTGATAATAGTAAATAAGGAAACTGCCAGAAAGTCTTAGTAATTGGAGGAGTAGTTTTTGGCTAAGGTTGATCATTTTGATTCAGATGTGATTCATTGATTGAATTTATAATCTAGACAAAGCGGAGAAAAATCAGAAGTCAAAGAAATCGCGGATTAGTTTATAGAGGGATAAGGTCAATAATGCTGGGGGCATCTTTGCCGTTCCTGAATGACTCGACGAATGACCTGATTGGCTTTGCCAGTACGCGGAGCGCAATCGCCCCTTCTCGTAAGTTGGCAAATACAAAAGTTGCATCACCAAAGGGAGAGTCAAGAAAAGTTAGAGAGAAATGACAGATTCAATGGGAGGAAAAGAACTATCTTTCTTATTGTGAGTAGAAGAGAGTTGATGTTTGTGGTGATGAGCGTCGATTTCAGATTTACGAGAGTTATAGACAGCATAGACAGGATGCTGACCACAACCAGCCAGACGTTTTAAGCCAGCAACACTAATAGCCCATTTTTCGCCCCTCGGACGATCTAGGACATCATTAAAAGCCATAATCGCATCGATATATTGATTGACTCTTTGACGAACCTGCATCGAATGTGACTTGCGCGGGGAAACTTCAGATTGTGGTTTAGGTGGAGTTTTTTGAGTCTTCTGTGTAGGTTTACTTGATGGAACCAATGCACTCTGAGAAAGAGGAGAAGACTTAGCTGGTTGCTCCCGAACCTGGGGAGGAGAGATGGAGGAAAGACTAGGGGAAAAAACACGAACAAGTTCGCCAATAGCATGAGTCAAATGATCCAAAGACTGTTGCTGCTGACTCATTTGGTTTAATTGCCGATCCATCTTCTCAAAAAGAATTTGAGTATGAGGGACTGAAGATTCTGATTCAGTCAAAGGTTCAGGGGCAATCATCACCCCTGGTTTACTGTGACCGCCTTCGGGGGGAACTCCTGGTTGTGTCGTCGAAGAAAGCGAATCATCCATAGGCAAATTATCTGCCGACTCTTGTTCTTGTACTTCAGTAGCAGTTTCGGAAACGGAAACCGAGGAAGAAGACTCTTCAAAAGCATCTAATCGCTTGCTCAGAACTTCAGGAGAAAGATGGAGGCGATCAGCAGCGTCAATTAGAGATTGAGCAAGATTCAGAACGTAATGATTGGCATTGGCACGGGTTTGCAGACCAAAGCGATCTTGAATGTGAGCCAGGGCAGAGCGGTCGTGTTGTGTGACAGTAATTTTGACGAGCCGACCGAGATTTTCAGTAGTAGTAGTCTTTTGGGGTTGAGGAGCAAAAGCCTTAAGAATCTCAACACCATCTTCATCGAGACGAATACCCAAACGACCGTCAACATTACCATGACCGTCAGCAATTTTATAATCCCAGTAGTGGCGTTGGGAAGCCATATTAGTTTGTTTACTGGCATCAGGTTCATTTAAAACTTGAAAATGACCCTGAACGTAGGCGCGAAATTCGAGGTCGCTGACAGAGGTCGGACAAAACCAATGAGAGGCGATAGTAGCGTAAACACCGCGCATTAAATGAGTATAAAGATGATTTTTACCATCTCTAGTGGGAATTAAATCACGAAAATGGCGATCGCTTGCGCGAGCGACAATTTGTTCGTACTTGTCATTGATTTGTCGATTAGTCAGACCTTGAGTTTCCAAAAGGGAGCGTAAGCGAGAAATAGCATCAAGAACTAAAGGAGCAGGAACTAAAGTAGGAATTTCAAACTGTAAAGGTATGGATTCATTGCGTCGTTTAGCAGCCCCAACAAAGAGGACTGAAAACTGAGAAACAAGTTCAAAGGAAGCAGTTTGAAGAACTTCGCCAATCCTGCGACCAGTGGCGACAGCCAACCCAGCAGCAAGATCAGACCAAGTATGGCTCTGGAGTAAGTCCAAAGCAGTTTGGGCGATGGCATGAGGATTATCCAAGAATTGAGTAGAACGATGGGCACGTTGAGCAGCTTTTTGATTAATTTCGATCCATTGATCAGAAGAGAAACCAATAACATCGAGGGTAGGATGATGGGGGTCAAAGACCTTAATCGCATTTCGGACATCGGTAAGACGATTCTTTTGTTGAGAGAGAGAAGTAAGACCACGCTCGACAAACTTATCTTTGATAAAAGCATCAAAAAGTTGAGCTTTCTCCAAGTCGCGCGGGGTATTGTGGAGAGGAATAAGCTGAGGGAGAATTTCGGTTAAAAGCTGTCTGAGCCATTGAGTACGAGCGCAGTTAATAGCTCTTTCGTATTGTGGAGAGGAAGTATCGAGCATGGTAGATAGAAAGATAAGGCATTAATATCTATATCAATAGTATAACGTTATAGATTAGTGAAGGTCAAAAGAAATGATATAGATAAAGCAATCGCGATATGGTTAGTCTGAGAAAAAAGAAACTGAATAAACTATTGCATTAGGTTGGGATTTATTTCGGGATATTGAGAAAACAAACCATCAATACTAGCTAATTTAGCTTGATAGATGATAGCTGTAGCAATAATCAGGCGGTCGAAGGGGTCTTGGTGAACGGGAGACAAGCTGACTGCTTGAAAGGCAATATTGGCAGTTAGAGGAAGCAATTCAATACCTGTTGGGTTGAGAGCATTTTCCAGCCAAAGGGGAACGCTACAAGGCAATTCTAGTCTACCTTTTTGGTGTGCTAATGCTACTTCATAACAAGAGACAGGAGAAATACCGACTCGCTCTGCTAATTCAATTTCTTCTCGCCAATTCGAGGGGAAGCGAGAAAATTCTTGAGTAACAAACCAAATCCAGATCTGGTTCTAACGGATTTTGTGGGTAGTAGAAATACTCAGGATAATGGGGCTTGAAGCACAAAAGAAATCAAATTGAGATAAAGTCAACAAACAATCAATTGATTTTCAGTAAAAATTCAAGCATGGCAGTTTCTATCAGAGGAGATAAAAGTATTTGTTTACCCGTTAGCAGTGAAGAACAATATCAACAACTAATCGCCAATAATCACAATTATAGAGCCTATTTGCTGCAACTTTATGCCAAGTATCCTGAAATTTTTCCCAGAGAAATGGAAGCAGGGTTCAGCTTTCATGATTGGGTGGTCTCCAGCAAACAGGAACTGTCAATGCGCCGCATTAAGCTCAAAGCTAATCAGCAGGTCTATCAATTGCGTCCTGACTTCATTATGCCTTATATGGTAGGAAAAACCGACGAAATAGACAAACCAATGTATTTAAGACAATTTGGTGTGCCTTTTGACGCTTTAAGTTATGTTTTCGGTCGTAATGCCATGTACTGGTATCGTATTTACCTGTCTTTAGGTCGAGCCTCGATTGTGGGAACGACAATCAAAGACGCTCAAAAACTGCCTCCACATCTGGTAGCGGATGAAAAACATACTTGGTTAGGGGGTTCACGAGTTTATCTTCCTACTACCGTAGCATCTGGCTGTATTTTGGGAGTTAGCTTGACCGAATCAGCTAGTGCGCCAGCTTTAACTAAAGGATACGCAGAATTTCAAACCGAAGCTCGTCTTCTCGACCCCAATTATACCCCAGTGACAGTCAATACAGATGCTTGGGACGGAACTAAACAGGCTTGGCTTAATCTATTTCCCACGGTGACTTTGGTACTGTGCTTTTTGCACGCGGTGCTAAAAGTGCAGAAAGGAAGCCCCAGTTATCGCAATTTAAGAAACAAGCTCAAAGCTCTGCTCTGGAAAGCTTATAAATCCTCTACTGCTGCTAAATTCTTGCAAGGAATACGATTAGCTTTGATTTGGAGCAAAAAACATATCAGACGGAAACGCACTTTAAGCAAGATGCGTCAATTATGCCGTCGTGCTGCTCAATTCACAGTCGCTTATCAATTTCCCCAAGCTCATCGCACTAGCAATATGGTAGACCGGTTGATGAATCACCAAGACCGTTTACTCTACACTATGCAATACTTTCATGGTGACAAGGAGTCGGCAAGATTATATCTACGTTCGATGGCACTGATCTGGAATTTCCATCCCTACGCAGCTAGAACTCGCTCAAAATGCTCGTCACGGATATCGCCGTTTAGCGATCTCAATGGTTTTAGCTATCATCACAATTGGCTTCACAATTTGTTGATTGCTAGCTCGATGAACGGTCGCCAAACCCTTCAAAGTGGTTGATCCACAAAATCCGTTAGAACCAGACCCTCACTTGACCTTCTTGAGACAAAGAGCGAAACAAACTTTGGGGTGAATAATAATTATCTTGCCACTTTCTACCCAAAGGTCGCTTATCGATACAAGGTACGAGTTTCCAATAGTTAGGCAAAAGAAAAAGACTTTGAATTAAACGCTCTTGCGAGCGATGCCTTCGGCTAACTTCGTAATCGCGATTGCCCTGATGTTCTGAGCTTTTGAGTTCAGAATTTACCAGGGGAGTTTGTTTGTCTTGAGAATAACTAAACATCAAATCTAGGGTTGGTTAGTAGTTTGGTTATCTCAAGCGCAAGCTTTTTGTTTTTTCTTTAAGCTTTCAAAGCCACCTCTTGGTATGGCTCACCGTCTTTACGAGTGCTAATTTCAATTGTTACTTTCTGGTCTAATCGTCTGAGAAAATCTAGAAGTTTATCAGTAGTAAAACGACTAAAATGTCCATTCATTAAATGGGATACATCTGGTTGAGCAATCCCCAAAATTTTTGCTGCCTCTTTTTGTTTTAATTCCTCGATCAGTGAAGCTACATGAAAACCTATTTTCGCACGGATCATCAACTCATCAGAATTTTCCAGACCTAGATCTGCAAAAACGTTACCAGAACTTTCTTCAAACTCGATTTGTTTACTGTCAGTCATTTTTAGCAATCTCCTTAGCATCTTTTAACCGTCGTCTAATCAAATCGATATCTTCTTTTGGGGTACTTATGCCACTCTTAGATTTTTTATGAAAAGCATGAAGCACATAAATTGTTTCTCCTAATTGAACAGCTAAAACGGTTCTGTAGGCTTCCTTGTTGTATCTTACGGCAATTTCAAAGACTCCAGAACCAATACCTTTAAACGGTTTTGCATCCTTTGGCATACCACCGAACTGTATAAATTGCAGTTCGTCACCAATAATTTTTCGGACTTCCAGGGGAAATTGTAAAAGATTTCTCTTGGAATTTCCCATCCATCGCACAGGTCGCATTATTGGCGTATTCAAATTAGTCACTGATAATCACCATTGAATTATAGCAAATTTACTATAAAATTTAAAATGCGACTCTAGAACTTTTTGCTGAACAGAATCTTGAGCTAAGCTATAGCAAATTCCCCAACGGCAGATAGCAGCATAGGTAGGAATCTGGGTTTTGGTTTTGATATTGATTATTTGATATCTAGTTTTTTCACTAAATCTGAGGCGTTTGACAATAGGCTGCATAAAAAAAGCTAAGAATAATATTTTATTTATCCCCAGCGTCAGCAATAGTCACGCGATGAAAAAATAACTTCTGCCCATAAAAAGCAGAAAGCAAAAATAAAACTAAATTATCGTTAAAATTTGCTTAATGTTTATTGTTAATGACCTGACAATTTTTTTATAAAACTCCATCTTCAACTGGGTAAGGAGCATCGGTAAACTTCGTCGAATGATATCCTTTTGCTCCGATTGTGTATGCTAAATCGCTTAGTGGTTTCTCATTGGCTTTCAGACGCTTTAGTACATCACTAAAATTATGTCGGGGTATCCAACCGAGTTCATTTCTAGCTTTTTTGTTGACGTATACCCTTTCAATCTGAGGAAACATCTTCCATCCACGTCGTTTATATAGCTAACTGAAATAAGTTTGAATCACTAAAGGATTAAAGTTAAATTAAAATGCCCTCTAAGAAGAAAATAGGAGCAAGAGATGGCATATTCTTTAGACATGCGGCAACGTGCATTAGAGCTGGGAAAAGAAGGAAAAAGCAAGACAGAGATATCCAAGATGCTGGGGGTTAGCCGAACCAGCATACTTCGATGGTCAAAGCGAGCCTCTAGGGGGGAGCTTGGGGCAACTTATCCTAAAGAACGAGGTGGATTCAGAGTGGATGATGAAAAACTAAAAGCTTATGTCGCACAAAATCCTGATGCATATCAAGCAGAGATAGCAGAAGCCATTGGCGCGAAAGAAAACACTGTATGTCGGGCACTCAAGCGTTTGAAAATTAGTCGAAAAAAAAGACACCGCAGTACCGAGAACGAGATGAAGAAAAACGAAACGCTTATCTAAAGGAAATAGAACAATATCCCGAACAACAGAGAGTTTATCTAGATGAGAGTGGACTATGCCATCGTTTACAACGTACCCATGGGTATGCCCCTAAAGGAGAAAAAGTACATGGTCTGACCTATGGAAAAAGACAGGGTAGAACCAATGTGATTGGAGCTTGGTCAACAACCTAGGGCGAACGCATCTAAATTAGAAGAAAAAAAGAGTTAGGATGAAATTATTAAAATCAACTTATCTGATAAGTTGAAACAAGCCAAAATAACCTTGATACAAGAAAAATAGAGGTATATAAGGCAAATTTTGACAGCTCAAAATTCTGTTTGATTCTCGTGATTCAGAGAACAAATATTTTAATGTCTATCGAGAGATGATTGAGGGTTTTTAAAGACCTAAAACTTTAGCCAGATATTGATTATCCCAAGCTGCTTTGAGTCGTTTATTAGCCACACCAACCTTGGCGGTCTTCTCGTTTGATAGAAGATTCAAAGCCATCTTCCTTAATTGAGATAGGTTTTCAGGGGCATGGTCAGAGTGAACTGGGCAATCATCTTCTTTAAAGGCTACATCCAATAGCCAATGGACTTTGTTCCCAACTTCCCAATGACTGCCCTGAGCATGAGCTAGCAATTGAGCATGTAACCGTTCATTCCCCCCTCCAAAAAAGCAAGGAAAAATTAGGACACTGGCGATGCGATCGCTATGTCCATTAATTAACTGCCAACAGGAAATGGTGGAGGAGAAAGACCTTTTCGAGCCAGAGCTAAAACTTCAGCTATGTAAGTCCAAGGATTAATCTCTCTCAGACGGCAGGGCTATTTCATTCTAGGTGATATTGTAATTGTGGTAGTGTAAATAAACTAGAAAAGTGAGTGAAATAGCGATAATAGAAGCATTCTCTCGAATGCCAGATCGTAGAAGAAAACAGGGAACAAGGCATTCATTACAATTATGTTTGGCTCTGTTTACACTGGGGGTGACAGCAGGCAACCAAGGCTTTCTTGCGCTCGGAGATTGGCTAAAATCGTACAGTGAAGAATTAAAAGAGTTATTTGAAGTCAGAAGAATCCCTTCTTACAGCACAATTAGGAGAGCATTATTAAATTTGGATTACGAGGAGTATTCAGCTAGATTAGCAAGTTTTTTTGAAATCAAACCGTTAGCAGGTGAGACTTTGGCATTGGACGGAAAAGTGTTAAAAGGCTCATACTTACTTTCGTCAGACAACCCTCATTGTGAGCCACACAAGGCAATCACATTAGTTACGGCTTACCTAGTTGAAAGAGGACTAATCCTAAGACCAGAAAAAGTTAAAAACAAGAGTAATGAAATTACCGCAATACCCAAATTTATTGAGGCTTTAGCCGTTGAAGGGGTAGTTTTTGCATTTGATGCAATCAATACACAAAAAAACTATTGAAACAATTATCAATAGCGGAAATCACTATCTTGCTGCTGTCAAAGGAAATCAACCCAAACTAGATCAAGCTGTAAAAACGAAATTTGTCGAACATGACAGTTTTTACAATATTTTTAAAGGTCACGGAAGAATCGAAAAACGCAGAGTTAGTACTGCTTACTTAGATTTGAAGTTGCCTAAATGGTCGAGTATTAAAACGCTCATTAAAGTAGAATCAGAACGCCAACTCAAGTATAAAACGGAGTTTAGTACCAGATACTATATCTCTGATTTGACCGAATCAGCCTTCGAGTTTTATCAAAGAATTCGTGGTTATTGGGGTGTAGAAAATAAAGTTCACTATGTTCGCGATGTTACTCAAGGAGAAGACAAATCTAGAATTCGTACCTTACCATTACCTCAGATTTTAGCGATCGCACGTAACTTAGCTCTCAATTTATATCGAGATTCTGGATTTGACAATATGGCTCAGGCACAACGTAAATGCCAATTCAGTTTAAAACAGATTGCTTCTCTTTTTAGAATGAAATAGCCCTGACACTCTTACTCAAAACTATCTTTAAACAAAAATGTTAAAAAATTAGCTCAGACTGAATCACCTAAATTTGACGTATCCGAATTTGAAATGGATAATTTGGATTTGAGCGAATACACATTAGAAGATGTAGAAGGCATCGGAGATAGCTTTATCGAAGACTACGAAGATTGGAAAGACGAGTATCTTAGCGACATCGAAGGATTGGCTGATATATCTTTTGATGATTTTCCCAACCCCGTTGCTACGACTTTAGCTTTTATCTCTCGCATAGACACAATTTGGAGCGATGCCCACGGAGAAATCAAACCAGGTCATAGTGTCTCTGGTAGCAACCAGGCTGGTTACGCAGTTCCCTGTCAACAAAACTGCGCTCACATTGAACTAGACGATATTGAGAATTCTGGTCGCGATATTCGTTGGATCTCAGAAGGTCGCAGATGGATGCTCGGCAACGATCCTAATAACGCAAACATTTGTCCTGAAGCCCCATGGGGCGTAGATGGAGGGGAAGGTATACTAGGCGTTTTGAACTGTGGCAAAGAACCTACTGGTCGCAATCCTTATGGTCCTGGATTCAAAGTAGCCCTCTGGAGCGTTGATGAAACCAAAGATGAGGCTGGTACGGCTATATTCTTCCGTATCTGCAAACGTGGTATTCCCGATCTGGGCTGTACTCCTTACTTTATCGGTCCAATTCCATTTCTCCCTGCTAATAGGGAAAATTGGATTATCTTAGGACCTGGGGTGTGATTCATTCTGGAAAAGACATAGTTGTCTGCAAAATGCTACTATATAGTAAGATTATAAAATAGTATTTAACTATGGCACAAAAAATAAGCATTACCTTAGATGAAGAAGTTTTGGCTTTTATCGATTCTCAAACCAAAAATAGAAGTCAATTAATAAATCAAGTTTTTAACAATTTGAAGAAGCAAAAAGCTTTAAGTGAGCTAGAAGCAGCCTACATAGAACAGAGTCGAGATGAAGATGAAATCGCTGAAATCAAACTTTGGGATGTGACTATAGCTGACGGAATTGATGACGAAGATTAAAAGAGGGGATATTGTCTGGGTTAATCTAGATCCGACGATAGGAGATGAAGTAGCTAAGACTCGTCCATGTTTAATTCTTCAGAACGACTTGGGTAATCGTCATTCAAAAAAAACTATCGTTGCTCCTTTTTTGAAAGCTAAAAATTATCCTTTTATAGTCAATGTTACTCCATCTCGGCAAAATGGTTTAGATAAAGAGAGGGGATTGGATTTATCGCATATTCGCTCTGTTTCAATTCAGCGAATCAATAATAAACTCGGCTCAATTGAAGCCAAATACTGGTCAGATATAAAAAAAGCTATCCTTATACAGTTAGGTTTTGATGATATGTTTAACTGAGCCGAAAGTAATTCAACTTAAAACTTTTATGTAGTTTTTTCAGTCAATCGCAAAAATCAAGATCGGCGTATTGATTAAAAAGAAAAAACTAGGATGTTCTAGTTTTTTCCTATAATTAACTGAGACTAATATTGCCAAAATATCAGTCTCAACTTTTAAGACTAATTAACCTCCATAACTAGGCATAGCCCCCATTACAGTCTGTGCTGCTTGCTGAGGAGTATATACAGCTTGTGGTTGCGCCATAAATCCAACTTGCTGTTGAGGAACAAATCCAGCAGCGGCAGCAGCCTTAGATTGCGCTCCTCCATTATTATTAGTGTTAAATGGATTAGCACTATTGGTGACATTGCCGTTACCGTTGTTGTTACGGCTGATGCCATTATTGGTACGAACATTCTGAGAATGCCAGTTTTGGTTAAGAATATAGTTCAAGATAGCTTCATGAGGTCTATTTCCTGGAACACAATCGGGTAGCATGTTAGGGGCAAAAGTCTTCATAGTCAGACAAAGCTGCATCTGATCGACTTTGGGTTGACCTACTGTACCAAAAGTTTGTTCAAATATATTTGAAGCTAGCTCATAGTCGGGAGTCGTAGGTTTTGAACCACGTTGAGAGCTAATTTGATTGACATAGAGAGTTTTGAACATATCTCTCGCGCCAAAATACAGAGATTTGGCTACTGTAGAATTGTCATTTAGGGTCGTATTAAGAGCAGTATTGCTTGCGCCATAGCATTGCTGAACTACCGCCATAGTTTGCGGGTCGATAGTCGCACCATAAAATTCAGTACCTGGTTGTTGAACTTGTGGCTGCTGAACTTGCGCTTGCTGAACCTGCTGTGGCATGGGCGCATAACCCTGTTGAGGTTGGTTCACTTGTTGAGGCTGAGGCATTGGTGCATATCCCTGTTGGGGCATGGGTGCGCTTGCACCTTGAGGCTGTACGTAATTCATGTATTATAGTACTCCGAGCGATTTTTGAATGAAACGTTAGTCGAACAAACTAGAAGACTCTCTAATCTATTCACCTACTCCTGCCCGACAGGGCTAAAGTTAAAAAAAAAAGAGCGATCGCCAATCCGCCAGGCGAGTAGCCTTTTTAACTACAAATTGGGCAATCTAAAACTAAGCCCCACTCAGCAACTGACCATGTTTACCGAGCTACAAGATTTATTTCAGAATACAGATATAACCACCATCCAACTTCACGCCAGTGACTATGAACTGGCACTCAGACAATTACTAACCGTCTATGGCGATCGCCACGAAGATAGTCCTATCTTTTACTGGAACAATGGTTATCAACGGAACTTTCAGATTGACAAAACAGCAAAAGCTATGCATCGTGAGGGATACAGCCCTGTTGAGCCAGTCATTTACTGGGTACAAATCAGGGAAACACCCAGTAAATCTAAGCATGATTGTTGTAGTGTTGTAGGTTGAGTTATCTTCTCAAATGTCACTCTCTCTCCCTGTAAATTGATTTGAATTTTATTTTGGGCAATTGTGGCTAAATCATTCAATAAAGTAGAAAAACTGTGAACAGGCAAGTTCTCTTGATTTCGCTTATTACCAGCTTTTTGCTTGGCAATTGGTGAGGGTTGATATCTCAATAATTCCTCTCTGTCTGAGGAGGAAATCTGTTCGATGTCTTCTTCTTCAAATAAAATGGGAGCAAGAACTTTTCTCATATGCCATTCGACATAATAAGCTAGAAAACAGAGAAAAATATGCCCTTTGACTCGATGGTCTAGATAGTGATAAATGGGACGTACTTTTAAATCAATTGTTTTCAGACATCGAAAAGCTTGTTCGACTTTTGATAGTCCTTTATATGCTCTTACTGTGGTTGCTACATCCATTTTTTCCAACTCAACAGAAGTACGAATAATATAGACTCCATCTAAGATTTTGTCTCTTTCGATTACTTCTGATTTTCTGCGATAAGCAAAATGAGAATCTGAGATCTCAATCTCAAATAGCTTTCCTACTTTAAATTTATTTAAAACTTTTCCTACTCTTAAGCCAATTTTATCTGCTCCCTTTAATGCTCTCTTTTCTCTAGTCATAGCTTGTTCTATTTTGTCTAGCTCTTTTTCTGTTGCGAGTAATAATTCTTCTCTAACTTGAGCATTTTTCTCAGCAATCAAAGGGTTACGACAAGCAATTAATCTTTCTCCTGGGTAATCATTACTTTCTATTTCTATGACATCTCTTTCATCAAATAATCCCAATTGAATCTGGTCAACTCCTGCCAGTTTTCTAATTTGACTCTTGGTTAAGGCTGTAATCCAATCCTGGTTCTAACGGATTTTGTGGATCAACCACTTTGAAGGGTTTGGCGACCGTTCATCGAGCTAGCAATCAACAAATTGTGAAGCCAATTGTGATGATAGCTAAAACCATTGAGATCGCTAAACGGCGATATCCGTGACGAGCATTTTGAGCGAGTTCTAGCTGCGTAGGGATGGAAATTCCAGATCAGTGCCATCGAACGTAGATATAATCTTGCCGACTCCTTGTCACCATGAAAGTATTGCATAGTGTAGAGTAAACGGTCTTGGTGATTCATCAACCGGTCTACCATATTGCTAGTGCGATGAGCTTGGGGAAATTGATAAGCGACTGTGAATTGAGCAGCACGACGGCATAATTGACGCATCTTGCTTAAAGTGCGTTTCCGTCTGATATGTTTTTTGCTCCAAATCAAAGCTAATCGTATTCCTTGCAAGAATTTAGCAGCAGTAGAGGATTTATAAGCTTTCCAGAGCAGAGCTTTGAGCTTGTTTCTTAAATTGCGATAACTGGGGCTTCCTTTCTGCACTTTTAGCACCGCGTGCAAAAAGCACAGTACCAAAGTCACCGTGGGAAATAGATTAAGCCAAGCCTGTTTAGTTCCGTCCCAAGCATCTGTATTGACTGTCACTGGGGTATAATTGGGGTCGAGAAGACGAGCTTCGGTTTGAAATTCTGCGTATCCTTTAGTTAAAGCTGGCGCACTAGCTGATTCGGTCAAGCTAACTCCCAAAATACAGCCAGATGCTACGGTAGTAGGAAGATAAACTCGTGAACCCCCTAACCAAGTATGTTTTTCATCCGCTACCAGATGTGGAGGCAGTTTTTGAGCGTCTTTGATTGTCGTTCCCACAATCGAGGCTCGACCTAAAGACAGGTAAATACGATACCAGTACATGGCATTACGACCGAAAACATAACTTAAAGCGTCAAAAGGCACACCAAATTGTCTTAAATACATTGGTTTGTCTATTTCGTCGGTTTTTCCTACCATATAAGGCATAATGAAGTCAGGACGCAATTGATAGACCTGCTGATTAGCTTTGAGCTTAATGCGGCGCATTGACAGTTCCTGTTTGCTGGAGACCACCCAATCATGAAAGCTGAACCCTGCTTCCATTTCTCTGGGAAAAATTTCAGGATACTTGGCATAAAGTTGCAGCAAATAGGCTCTATAATTGTGATTATTGGCGATTAGTTGTTGATATTGTTCTTCACTGCTAACGGGTAAACAAATACTTTTATCTCCTCTGATAGAAACTGCCATGCTTGAATTTTTACTGAAAATCAATTGATTGTTTGTTGACTTTATCTCAATTTGATTTCTTTTGTGCTTCAAGCCCCATTATCCTGAGTATTTCTACTACCCACAAAATCCGTTAGAACCAGCTCTTGACTCTGAAATAAAAGTTTCTGAATTAGGTGTAGTAGGTATAGTAGGTATAGATATCCCCTGCTGTGACTGGGTTTCACCCTGCAATACCTCTGCTATACCGAAGGGAGGTATAGTCGAAGCCTCCTCCCAAACTACTTGCCTTTTTCCCTGATGTAATTTCTGCCCTACTTTCCGCCAGTTTAAGGTCTGAAGAATATTGGCTACCCGCATCTGTTCGCGCCTTCCTATTTTATTCAGCTCAAAATCAAATACTTGAAGTAGCACCTCAGATATTGATACCCCAGTTTTACTACGAACGTAATCTGCTACGAAACCTGCCCACTCATCTATTATTTGGAATCGGCAGTTATTTTTCAGATTTCTTTTTTCTTCTTCTTTTGATAACCACCATGTCTCTCCTTCCCGATATGCTGCCACAGCAGAAGCCCATATCCCGTCTCTTTCCTCTTTTAACCGCTTGATGTCTATTTCCTTTGTCTGTACTGGTATCACCCAATAACGTCTGTTTCCTGTCGAATCTACCAGGAAGCTTGAATCGTTCACTGAACCGACGATAATCGAGTGTCGAGGATAATCTTTTGTAGTGCGTGCGTATGGCTCTCGAAACGTATCTTTTCGGCAGCTCAGAAATGCTTTTAGGTCGCCAGCCTGTCTTTTAGAGAAGATTTTGTCGAGTTCGCCCCACTCCTGACTCACGGTTCGCTTAAATCAAAGATGGCTAGAAAAATAAAACAGCTCAACTGTATGCTGAGAAAGAAGTTGAAAGAATAGAGAGACCAACCCGTCTTGAAAGGAACTAACTCAGAAAGAGCAGATGATCTTCCTCTAATTATTCATTGGCTAAAGCAAATGGAAATAGCATCAATAATTGATCGAGAGCTACCTGTTCCTCATGGGAATCGAAAAGGATTAAGCTACGGTCAATTATCAGTCCTATTTCTAAGTTATGTAGTGAGCCAATCAGACCATCGATTATGTGCCGTAGAACCATGGGTAGAAAAACATCGGCAAACCTTAGAAATAGCAACAGGATGGAACATTGGGGGCAAAGATGCCACAGATGACCGACTAGCTGACTTATTAAGTGTCATCGGTTCATCGGAAAATCAAGGGCGAGAGAAAGTAGCAATTCAATTGGGACAAAGCACAATACGAGCTTATGAATTACCAACGGACAAAGCCAGAAGCGATACCACAAGTTTTAGTGTCTATCATCAGCCCACAAAAGAAACAGAAGGAACTAACTTGCTGAATTTTGGTTATAGTAAAGACCGCCGCCCTGATTTGGTTCAATATCGTCAAATGTTAGCTACTCTCGACCCCATGGGAATGCCTCTATTGGGAGCTACATTATCAGGAAATGGAACAGATGAATCTCATTATCTACCAACATGGCAACAATTGGTGGAGATTATTGGTCACAAAGATTTCTTGTTTCTCGCCGATTCTAAAGGCTCTACTTGGAATAATCGGGGGAAAATTAATCAACAAGGAGGAATTTACTGTTTTCCGCTAGCGATGCATCAGCCTCGTCCCAAACTGTTATCGCAATGGGTGGCTAATCCACCAACAGCAGTGCAAGAAATTTGTCTCAACTCCGAAGCCGAGTCAGAATCTCCCATTGGTAAGGGTTTTGAAGTTCCGTTGGGCAGTCTCTGGTATGAAAAAGAACATCAAAAGTGGCATCGTTGGTCAGAACGATGGTTAGTGGTTTGTTCTTATGCTTTACAACAGCGTCAACTTAAAAGCTTGTCAGCTCGTCTGAGTAAAGCGGAACTTGCCCTAGAAAAACTCGCTAAAAAACCACCACAAGATGAGGTAGCTCTACAAACCAAAGTGGAGACTATTCTGAAACGTTATCGAGTTACGGGGCAGATCTTAACTGCGATTGAGAAGAAAATTGGCTATCAAAAAGTTTATCAAGGTGCTGGTCGAGGAAGTAAGAATCGTCCCTCTCGTCGTGTTCGTCAAACTACTCTTTCCTTGACTTATCAACGTTGTGAGACCGCTATCACCCATCAACAATCCATCGCTGGTTGGAGATTGTATGTAACTAATGCTAATTCACAGCGTCTTTCTCTTGAGCAAGCTGTTAACTCTTATCGGGAGCAATGGCAACCTGAAAGAGGTTTTCATCGTTTTAAACGAGGTCGTCTTCCCGCTTTACCCATCTATTTTCAAGATGAAGAACGGATTCGAGGGCTGATGTTTTTACTAACGATCGCCCTGACTCTGTTTACCTTGATGGAATTTGTGGTTCGTCGCCAACTAGCGGTGACAAAGCAATCACTTCCTGGACTTTATTCAGGCAATCCCAAGCGCACTACTTTTCGTCCCACTGCTGAACAATTGCTAGCTGCTTTTGGCGATCTAACTTTGTATCTTTATCCTGATGGCTCTACTGAAATTAGTTCTCTTAATTCTCTTCAAAGACAGATTTTAAATCTGATGAAGATTCCTGAATCGATTTACATTCTTCCCCAGCTAGTTCCTGATTGACTCCAATCCAGCAAATAATTGCTGTGACTTGATTCTATCCTCTTTATTTGATTCAATGCATTTTATTTAAGCGAACCGTGAGTCCTGAATCCAAGACTTATGCAGAATTAACAAATCATCTTTATCTTTTCCTGATCTCATCGAATCCCCAAACCATTCTCCTGCCAAGATATCAAAGAATGTTGATTTACCAATCCCCTGTTCTCCCTGAAGCACTAGTGTATTGTCATGCTTGCACCCTGGTTGATAAACTCTCGCTACTGCTGCTATTAAAGTCTTCTTCAGGAAAATATCATATATAGGATCTGATGTCCCAAAAAAGGTACTTGATAATGAATTGATATCCGCAAGTTCACTATTTCGGACAACTTGCTCTAGATACTCTGCTACTGGATTATAGGCGTTTTCTTCTGCTACTTTCGTACACACATCGATCGCTTTATTTTTGTTCACTTCCAGGCGATCGTATTCTGCCAAATGCAAATAAAATCGCTCTAAATTAAACTGCTTCCCATCTAATTCAATCTGCATTTCTAGTTCATTTAGACGTAGGCGATTGGCTCTGCCACTGCCCTTTGGGCAATCGCTATATTTATCCCTTACGTAATCTAGCAGGGCTGCGGTCGCTGTATTTCTTGACTGCATTTTTGAAGCGTTTTTTTGTGGCGAGATAGATTTTAGCCATTCTTTATATGGCTGGATGTTTTCGATTACTTCTTCCAAGGCTTCGACTCCTTGATTTACTACCAAATCGTCTAGTCCTTTCGTGGCTTCGGTGTACTCCCAACTGCCAACCCCAACTATACATCCTGCTCTTTGGGCTAGATATCCAATTGTTTTGAGTGCTTCTTGTACTTTAGGCTTAACTGCCACATCCGAATCAAACAGTAGATGAATTCCCCTACCGTTAGCCAAAAATGGCGCTAGAGTCGGTATCGCCTTTAGCGAGCGCTTAACCTTCCCGTTCCATACCCCTGTTAAACATAAGCCCACCAATCCATTCGCCAACAAACAAGCCGCTTTCTTCGCTCCCTCTGTTACTTCGATGGGTATTTGAGGGTTATTATGTATCCATTTCCAAAACCCTTTGTCCAGTCTTGATTCGTCGATATCTTCTGGCAGAATTGGCACATTATATCTTTTCGCTATCTTTGACCATGCCGTTTTGTCGGGAATCAACAGAATTACTTCATTTTCCCGTCCTTTAGGAAACGTAAAATACTTTACTGGTTTCTCGCTATCTGGAAACTGGATTGCTTTATTTGGCTTGAATTGTCCAAATTCTCTTAGTTGTCCCGTTTCTAAATCTACCCCTTTTACGTACCACCCTGGACTCCCCAGATAATTACTCCAGTTCAGTAACTTGGCAATTTCTTTTTTCTCGCTAATACTCTTGGAATTCAGCTTGGTAATTGACTCTGAAACCCCACTCCCAGGAACCCATTCAGAAGCGTGCTTAGAATTAATGTTTGGTGCAAATGTATTACTCATGCGACACCTCCATCTTTATTTAGACGAATTCCTTGCTGCTGTGATGATTGGCTAGTGCAGTTTTTCACTACACATCTTAAAATATAGATATTCATTTGGTTTCCTTTTATGAAACTAATGTGTACTTAGCGATCGCTCTATTCCGACCAAAGAACTGCGATCGCTTTTTGCTTTCAATCAAACGCTAGTAAATATCACAAAATCTTTTGAGTTCCTAACCTTGACAAATATGGACTTAATTTTGAGGAAGCGTAACAAAATTGCATGAATAGTTGTTTTATGCTACTACTCCTAAAGCTGGAAGAACTGCTTTGTGCCAATTATTTTGCCATTCTTGAGAAACCATTGCTGCTCTAATTTGAAGTACATTATGCGCCCCTTCTCGACTCCACTGCATTTTGCCATCTCTTTTATGACGGGCATTAATTACACTATCGATATGGGATTCTGCCACTTGAGAAGTAAATGTTTGATTTGATTGTTGCCGTTGCTCATAGTTGATGAGATATTTTTGATTGCCTTGGAGATAGTCTTGTAAGGCTTTGAGTTTACTTTTTTGTTTCTGGTCTTTAATCTGGTTTCTCAATATTGTAAGTTTTTCTAGAGCTTCTGTTGCTTGACCATGCCACAATTTCCATTTCGCATTCTCTAATGATTCTCGCTCGTTTTCTGCTAATGAATTCAGTAAGGGCTGAAATTTTTTACCAATATGAAACCAATCCAAAATCGCTTCGATGTGCTTACAATGTGGTTGGAGAGCTTGAATCACCGACCAGCAATTCTGTGCTCCATCGGCTAATGCAGTGACGATGGTGTTGCTATTAAGTCCTTGTTTGAGTGCCGTATTTAAAACATAAGTTTTCATCGTTTCGAGATTATCTTCTCTAGCTGAGATGGCACAAGATTTATCTACTATGGTTCGATGATTGTTATCTATTGGTTGCAGATTTTCGGGACGATAAGCAACTGCAAACAAAGCCTCAAAGCTTCTTTTCTGTTTCTCTTTAATGGGAATATGTCCCCCATCAACTTGTAAAATTATTGATTCTACTGGCTCGGCACATTCTTCCGATTGAGGAGTCATTAAATTTTGTTGGCAGAGCATTTCTCCTACTTGTGCGCTCAGACGACTAATTTGAGTATGATTATTAATGCTGCGATGGCAGGTGTTAATCTTCTCCAGATTTTCTTGTGCTTGACGGTAGCTGAAATTGGCTCCTTGCTCGCATTGTAGCTTGGCTAAATCGGGATGAATATTACTGCCAAACACAGCATTAGTGGTGGAAGATTGTTGCCAACGACAATCTGGGTTTTGACAGCGATGTTTTTGGATGGTTAGTTGATGATCGCTGAACACGGCGTGAAATTTCGATTTAGTCGTGCCATTACGCCCCAACTTTCCACCACAATTAGGACAAGTCTTGTGGTCTTTTCGGATTAGTTTGCATTGTTCTGCCAGAATCGAGTTTTGAACCTTAGACAATAATGAAATCTGTTCTGCATGTCGCAATCCGAGTTCTAGAATAGATTGAGGTGCTTCGATATCGTAGGTTTTGAGGGTATTGCGCTCAACAACTTCTTGAGTACTGATGGCAACCTTTTCTACTACTATTCTCAGTTCAAATTCCATGGTCGCTCTTTATTTCTAACACTGATAACGAGCATATCGTAAAATTCTCATTTCATGCAAATTTGTTACGCTTTTAATTAATTGTAGTTTAAACACTTTAGCTAAATATTCAGCAACCTTTTCGATTGATGTTTCAATTCCTCATAGGAATTAATTGTAGTTTAAACGGTTATGTCTTGTTTCTCATGAACTAACAGCACTTGTGTTTCAATTCCTCATAGGAATTAATTGTAGTTTAAACCTTGGGATATGGCTAGATATTCAACATTTGTTTGGTTTCAATTCCTCATAGGAATTAATTGTAGTTTAAACAATTACTACACTGTATCGAAACGGCATGTGTTTGTTTCAATTCCTCATAGGAATTAATTGTAGTTTAAACGCTAGGTTAAAAGCCGCCTCTAGTCCATGTGTGGCATGTTTCAATTCCTCATAGGAATTAATTGTAGTTTAAACATGGAGTCATGATGAGTGCTAGGGGATGATGACCTGTCCTATCGTTTCAATTCCTCATAGGAATTAATTGTAGTTTAAACTTTAATTATTGTTAGTGTTTTACTTACTTGTCTCTTTGTTTCAATTCCTCATAGGAATTAATTGTAGTTTAAACAAGATGCCACGATCAGGATTTACGCTTATACAGGTGAGTTTCAATTCCTCATAGGAATTAATTGTAGTTTAAACCTTCCTGCCAGCTTACTTGAAGATCCTAAAGAGGGGTTTCAATTCCTCATAGGAATTAATTGTAGTTTAAACTTTTGTCTTATCTCAAGTGCTTCGCCGCTCACCTCCTCGTTTCAATTCCTCATAGGAATTAATTGTAGTTTAAACAATCACACCTTTCTTCACCTATTTCTATTAACTCTCTGTTTCAATTCCTCATAGGAATTAATTGTAGTTTAAACGCGAAAAACCAATTGGGTTTTCCCTCGTTAATACCGTTTCAATTCCTCATAGGAATTAATTGTAGTTTAAACTTAAGGGTAAGGGTGTAAAAGCTGTAGAGCCAGCATTGTTTCAATTCCTCATAGGAATTAATTGTAGTTTAAACATTGGCGGTTGTAAACCATTAATCACAATCGTCTTTGTTTCAATTCCTCATAGGAATTAATTGTAGTTTAAACCCTTTGTTGATAAAAAAGAAGGGTACTACTTTCAGCTTGTTTCAATTCCTCATAGGAATTAATTGTAGTTTAAACTGGACTTTTTGAAGAAATCTTCTCGTCGCTTCTGTTTCAATTCCTCATAGGAATTAATTGTAGTTTAAACGTTTATAACCATAAAGACAAATGTTTAAGGTTAGAGTTTCAATTCCTCATAGGAATTAATTGTAGTTTAAACTCCTTGCGAAGCCCCCGATGAAAGTAGGATATGCAAGTTTCAATTCCTCATAGGAATTAATTGTAGTTTAAACCTTATCCCCCAATGCCTTGGAGTCACAAATTCATGTTTGTTTCAATTCCTCATAGGAATTAATTGTAGTTTAAACATTTGTAGGGTATCAAAAGTACACCAAGGAGGAAAAAGTTTCAATTCCTCATAGGAATTAATTGTAGTTTAAACTTTGTAGGTTCGCATGGATAAATAATAGGCGTAAGTTTCAATTCCTCATAGGAATTAATTGTAGTTTAAACCAGATAATAATCTTTCTGTCTCTAATCGAGCTTCTTTTGTTTCAATTCCTCATAGGAATTAATTGTAGTTTAAACGTGTGATGAATCCCAGATTTTGAGCCGCTTTTGAGGGTTTCAATTCCTCATAGGAATTAATTGTAGTTTAAACTTTTTGCTCTCTTCTGGTAGTTATTGGAGAAATCTGTTTCAATTCCTCATAGGAATTAATTGTAGTTTAAACCCGACGCTGCTATTCTCCGACCAACTACATTCCGTTTCAATTCCTCATAGGAATTAATTGTAGTTTAAACTGTAGAGGTAGGCGGTTGAATAGCTCTCAGTGCATGTTTCAATTCCTCATAGGAATTAATTGTAGTTTAAACATGGCTAATGGTAAAGTCACCATAAGGGTTATGTTTCAATTCCTCATAGGAATTAATTGTAGTTTAAACATGAATTTTTTCGTCTACACCAAAGAAAGTGTAGGGTTTCAATTCCTCATAGGAATTAATTGTAGTTTAAACATCGAAAACTTTAAAGATGAGGCGCAGCAGGCTAGTTTCAATTCCTCATAGGAATTAATTGTAGTTTAAACTCGAAAGATTCAAATTTTTCTCCCCTGCCAAGATGTTTCAATTCCTCATAGGAATTAATTGTAGTTTAAACATGCCGTATGAAATTGATCCGCCTTGTCCAATTGATCAAAGGTTTCAATTCCTCATAGGAATTAATTGTAGTTTAAACCCTTTTTCAAACCAGAAGTAAGCACTTCTGTTTCTTTGTTTCAATTCCTCATAGGAATTAATTGTAGTTTAAACCAAAAGCCGAGTTGCAAGATCTAAAAGATAAGATTGTTTCAATTCCTCATAGGAATTAATTGTAGTTTAAACTAGGTACTCAATTGATAATTACACGATTAGATTTGTTTCAATTCCTCATAGGAATTAATTGTAGTTTAAACAGTTTCTTTAAGCGGGCGGCAATAGCTTCAAGCGGGTTTCAATTCCTCATAGGAATTAATTGTAGTTTAAACGATATTTATCAACTTCATCACAAAAGCAGCAGCGGATTGTTTCAATTCCTCATAGGAATTAATTGTAGTTTAAACAGTAGGGGCAGCTTTAGAGCCAGTAGGCATGAGCGTTTCAATTCCTCATAGGAATTAATTGTAGTTTAAACTTTAGGGATTAAATACAAAGTTGAAGGTGCAGAGGTTTCAATTCCTCATAGGAATTAATTGTAGTTTAAACACTCTTCGTAATTGTGAGCGATATCGATCCAAGAGTTTCAATTCCTCATAGGAATTAATTGTAGTTTAAACATTGGAAAAATACGTTCCCGTAAAGTCAATCATCATTTCGTTTCAATTCCTCATAGGAATTAATTGTAGTTTAAACGCGGCACTTATAAGGTCGCGCACAAAGTAAATTAAACAGTTTCAATTCCTCATAGGAATTAATTGTAGTTTAAACTCTATTAGCTCTCTGATAAACAAATTAAATTTATGTTTCAATTCCTCATAGGAATTAATTGTAGTTTAAACTCGCCACGATATAAATCTAAATTGGCTGTTAGTTGATCTGTTTCAATTCCTCATAGGAATTAATTGTAGTTTAAACGGGAAACTTGCGATGGAAATACCATCATTTCCGTGTTTCAATTCCTCATAGGAATTAATTGTAGTTTAAACTCTTCAAATGTAATTTCCTGATCTAGAAAAGCTTGTTTCAATTCCTCATAGGAATTAATTGTAGTTTAAACACGTCGCCAAGTCATAAGGGTTAAGCCTATCTTCCCCTGTTTCAATTCCTCATAGGAATTAATTGTAGTTTAAACGTTCGCCGCATGTAGGCAGAGGGCAGATGGCAAAGTGTTTCAATTCCTCATAGGAATTAATTGTAGTTTAAACCTTTTACAGTTATTCCAATAATTACACCTAACTATGTTTCAATTCCTCATAGGAATTAATTGTAGTTTAAACCTGGTAGCTGCGAGGTAAATCAATCTTCCTTGTTTCAATTCCTCATAGGAATTAATTGTAGTTTAAACGGTGATATATCTAATTTGGTGGATCAGTATTCCCAGATAGGTTTCAATTCCTCATAGGAATTAATTGTAGTTTAAACAATCCTTGTCTACCCAGTATTCCCCGCGAAATGTGTTTCAATTCCTCATAGGAATTAATTGTAGTTTAAACCGATCGCGGCGATCCCGAATCCATCGATGCCAGCGAAACGTTTCAATTCCTCATAGGAATTAATTGTAGTTTAAACTGTTGTTGCAACTCTTTCAAAGCATCTGTCTGAGTTTCAATTCCTCATAGGAATTAATTGTAGTTTAAACTCTCAAATGCTTATCCAGCCCCTTCGACTTAATGAGTTTCAATTCCTCATAGGAATTAATTGTAGTTTAAACCTGGAGACTACGTATCGAGGAACGATCAATTTGGACAAATGTTTCAATTCCTCATAGGAATTAATTGTAGTTTAAACTTTACAATCCGTGATTACACATAGAAATATTTCAAAATTACAACACGCGTTTCAATTCCTCATAGGAATTAATTGTAGTTTAAACTCTAGACATAGCGGGAAGATGGTCAGAGTTTACGTTTCAATTCCTCATAGGAATTAATTGTAGTTTAAACACTTTACACAATGGTATTCTGCTTTCAAATGATATCAAGGGTTTCAATTCCTCATAGGAATTAATTGTAGTTTAAACAATCGAACTATGGTGCGCCGCTGCCGTGGTGCTGGGGGTTTCAATTCCTCATAGGAATTAATTGTAGTTTAAACCTTCAATATCAGTTCCTGCCAAGTTGCCCTGGTCTATGTTTCAATTCCTCATAGGAATTAATTGTAGTTTAAACGGGGACAGTCGGCGCATTTTGGCTTTTTAGAGCGTTTGTTTCAATTCCTCATAGGAATTAATTGTAGTTTAAACAATTATTGACTTAATTTGTGCCAATTGGTCAGAAGCGTTTCAATTCCTCATAGGAATTAATTGTAGTTTAAACACTTAAGTTATTTGTTAATCGATTACAACTAATTCAGTTTCAATTCCTCATAGGAATTAATTGTAGTTTAAACTTAAGCCGAGAGTTTTGTTGATCATGAAGGAATTGAAGTTTCAATTCCTCATAGGAATTAATTGTAGTTTAAACAGTTGAGATTATGTTAGTAGCGTCGAGCTTATTAGCGTTTCAATTCCTCATAGGAATTAATTGTAGTTTAAACTCCCATTAAAATTACAAAAATTCGCCTTGGTGCTGTTTCAATTCCTCATAGGAATTAATTGTAGTTTAAACAAAGATTTCCATTGTGCTGGGGAAAGTTATTGCCCTTCGTTTCAATTCCTCATAGGAATTAATTGTAGTTTAAACAATGAACCAGAAGATATTGAAGATTTTCAACAGGTTTCAATTCCTCATAGGAATTAATTGTAGTTTAAACAGGTTGATAGCAACGTCGCAAAGCATAAAAGTGTAACGTTTCAATTCCTCATAGGAATTAATTGTAGTTTAAACCGCAAGACTTCAAAACCTCTGATATATTTGGTTTTTAAAGTTTATTGGCGCGGTACTGAGTTGATAATAGCACAAAAAAAATAGATAAATAGAGGGGGAATCGCTGAAAGCCATACTCCGTAAAGTGCGCGGTGTACAAGTTGGCTTGATTATACTCAAAACCTTACTTAGTATGAATTTCCAGTATTTTTTGTATCTTGTCATTTTCTACACCTATCCTTTCGCGCAAATATTTTACTAAGCAAAGAAAATAGTATTATCTCGAACAGCTTCGCCACTAATACGCTCTATTTTATTTTGGCAACAACTACAGAGAAAGTAAAAACGAATACTATCGGTATCGGAGTTAATTATTTTATTGAGACGCGATCGCAATTTAGCATATTCAGTTTTAGTTAAATCACACTCAAACAAACTATATTGCATCCATTGACCATAAGAAGATAGGATGTCATGAATTTTGGTACGTCGCTTATCTTCAGATATATCGTAGCTAACTATTACAAACATAAATTACTTTAATATTAGTGGAGGGTACTTATCTGTTTCTGCCATTAGATATTTAGCCATAAGCCTAGATTGAATTTCAAAAGCTTCCTGATAAGTACATCGACGTTTGAGAACAAGATGTTTAAATAAGGATTGTTTTTTTTGTTCGTATAAACGGAGAAATATTTTCAATCCTTCTTTAGTTAAAGAAACGGCATGACTTAAAGGTTCGCAAGTAAAGTCATTAGGAGTTAGCTTTTCTTGATTGATAGCATTCAAAACTGTTGTATCAACTACTAAAGGGCGAAATTCTTCCATTAAATCCAAAGCTAATGATGGTCTACCATATCTTTGATAATGAAGATAGCCCAAATAAGGATCGAAACCAACTATGTTTACTGCACTTTGAACATCGTGACGTAGTAATGAATAACCTAAACTCAGTAAAGAGTTTATTGGATCGATGGGTGGGCGACGAACGCGAGACTTGAATTCAAAATTAGGATTTCTCAAGAGTTGATTAAAACTGCCAAAATAAGCTGCACTTCCTGTACCTTCTAATCCTCTTAAAGAATCTATATTATTGGTAAAATCTATTGGTTCTATGG
This sequence comes from Pleurocapsa sp. PCC 7319, assembly GCF_000332195.1. Lineage (NCBI taxonomy): Bacteria > Bacillati > Cyanobacteriota > Cyanophyceae > Pleurocapsales > Pleurocapsaceae > Pleurocapsa > Pleurocapsa sp. PCC 7319. The sequence continues at coordinate 457,663 of NZ_KB235919.1, read as the reverse complement.
CTTGTTCTAATTTAGTTATTCCTGTATCTAAATCTAGTTCGGGATATTCTCGACGACGGCGCATTAGTAGATTACGATAGTTTTTTAATTTGCCTCGAACGAAGCCTCGAACTAAATGAATAGCTTTCTTTGTTTCTCCCGCAGCCAACCATTGGGCTTTTCTGACAAAAATATTTTTGCTTAATTCTGGCTGTAAACAGCCTTTATATCTACCTGTAGCTGTTAAAAAACTCAGAGGTATTTTTCTCTCTAGTAATTCGTTAACAACCGCAGGGGAAACTGTAGCCTGTCCCAGAATTACTAAGCCATCAATTTTAATTAGTGGAACGTCTAGTAATTTTTTTTTGTCAGTTTTAACTATTAGTCTTTCATCAGTTTTACCAATAAATGAATCATATTCTTGAGTAATATATACTGTTCCCATAAAATCTTGCTCTTAATATAATTTTTGACTAAAAATTGTACTTTTATTCCTTGTATCGCTTTACTTTGTTTACAGCCTGGGGTAGACAACGAGTGTAAAGACTACAATCTTTGCAACGAGGTTTGTAAACTGGAGGTGGCATTTTTCCAGTTTGCATCATAGCTTGAATATCTGAGATTGTGGCGATCGCTTTTTCTCGTAAATTTCTATCTATGTTTACTGGCTGACGTTGGTGGGAATGGGCATAGTATACATATCCAGTACCAATGTTTTTCCCTGTCATTTCCTCCAAACATAAAGCTTGACCGCATACTTGGAGAGCATCATTTTCCCAATCGTCTCTTTTACCTCGTTTGTATTCAATAGGGTATAGTTCGCCAGAATTAGATTCAATTAAGTCTGACTTACCAACAAGTCCATATTTTTCAGATTTGAGCCAGATTGCTCTTACTTGCCAAGTATCTTCATAATTTTCTTGACTAAGAGTATGAACGCGATCGTGTAAACTTGTTCCTTCAATAGTGTAGTGATTATCGATAAAATCCCCCGCACAAAACATTCGCCAGCAGCGATGAGGACAATAAGCGTAATGGTTAAGTGCTGCTATTGGAACATAATTTTCTTCTTTATTCATGACGTTTAAAGATTAATTCTTCTAACCATTCCCATTCCCATAGTGGTCTTCTTTCCCATGCCACAATAGAGGGCAAAATCGGCTAAAGTGTTTAGATACTTGATTTGTTGGGGGTCAATATTTCCCAAAGCTTGATAGTTAATATCCCCAACACAACCGATTAGTTTACTTTTGCTATAGTCGCTGATTACTTCAGTGCGAATGTTGAAATAACTGGGAAATAAAGATTCTAAAGCTAATTCTGCTTCTGGGATTTCAATATTGCTGTATGTATTCCAACGTTTGCGGAGACTCTTAAAAATACTTTCTGGAGTTGGTAAGGAGTTATTGTATTTTCCTTTACCAAAAGTTGTGGGAGTGGCAAAGGAGAAAGTGAATTTGTTATTAGCACTAGAAGCTTCTTCGTACAGGCGATCGTATGGGATAGCATTAGCCCAAGGTTGATTGGGTTGAGATGTACCAAGAATACTGGCGATCTTTAAATCTGCACTCCCTAAATGCCAAGGTTTTTCGGGGTTGATATTCAACCATAGTTGAGTTAATTTCCTGAATAGGCTTTCATCCAACAAAGATATGCGCCACCAACAAGGAGTGTTTACGGGTATGGGTTTTTTGTGTTGATATTGTATTCGATCCCCCCTAAATCCATCTTTAGAAAAGGAGGACTTTTTGTCACCTGTCCCTAGTAACCTATAACCTCTGACCTGTAAAGGAGAAATAGTAAAGGCTTTGTTGGTTTTTTGTTCGTGTAAGTAGTCTCCCAGAGAGCGATCGTAGTGGCTTACAATATTAAGGAATAGGGCGTGTAAATGTTTTCCTTGGGAATATCCTGGGGATATGGGAGCTAGAGGGAGTAGGTTTAAGACTAGACTATAGGGCATAGATAATTAGGTAATAGGTAATAGGTTACAGGGTATAGAAACTTACTAATTTTCCAATAAGAAATATGCTGAAATCTTCAAGTATTCTTAACTGAAACGATATTGCATATTTACAGGAAGTTTTAGATTATTATCAACTTGATAATATTGACCCTGAATTTGAGCATTCCGAATTAAGCTAACGGGTGGCATATTAATCACGTCATAACTAAAGACTTGATTCGTAAACATGACATCTAGAGAGTTTAAAGGATGAGTACAATTAAATAATCCTTGCTGTATTTTGATAGATGATAGTTGTTCAAATATTACCTGGGCTTTACTCATCCATTTACCAAGGCGTATCCATTTCCATTTAGGGAAATGTAGTAAGTTTTCAGAAAAAATAAAAAACTCAAATTGACTTTCTGCTGCTATTTCTTTGGCTCTACCAAAACTAGGAATATTTTTCTGAGTCTTTTCCATTTTGACGTGATAGTTATTATTAGCATATTTCCAAGTATTTAAGACAGAAGTATGAATCAGAGAGCGTGCTGGAGTAACATAGATTTTTTGCTGATTTAAAGGTATTAAATGCTGTTTATATTTTGGTATTTGTTCGGCACAAAAATAGCGATAAGAATCTTTTTCTGCAACAGTGGTAGCGTATTTTTGGCTATCAATCAAACCTAAAGCATAGCAAAGAGCATAATTATGTAGAATTGGTTCAGTTTCGTATAGTCTACCTATTTCACGGGTAGCAAAATAAAGACTATCATGGAGTTCTAGATTACAGCGATAGATAATAGTCATGAGAAGATAAGGAACAGATGACAGGTTATATTAGGGGCGATTCGCGAATCGCCCCTAGATGTATTTTGGAAGATAGACTACAAATTATTTTGATTTAGTGGGTTTCTTGGGTTTTTCGATATATTTACTAAAATAATTTTGTGCTTCTTGATTAGCTTGAATCAGAATTTCTTTGATTTTTTCTTCTTTGCTAGTTAAAGTTTTTACTTCATTTAAAATAGGAGTAAAACTATCGCCAATAAAGTCTTTGTGTACGATGGATTCTTCTGACATTAGTTGTTCAATTGTTTCTTTTGCTGCTTGATTTACTTCATTTTCATTTAAAGGGTCTAGAGAATCTAATTTATCTCCTAATTTGTCATAGATTGCTTGAGTCCAACGTAAATTGCTGACTATTTCTCCATCGGCAAAAATTACACCGATTAATTCATTTCTTACTCTTCCCGTTCTGGTAGTTTGTGCGCCATAGTGACGGGTACGCACAATATTATTAAATACATAAAGAAAACTAGCTTCTGTGGGGTCTTTTAGAGTAACAATACTGGGAAAAAATACTTGAGGACGAATGTGATCTTGCTGGTTAATTCTGCTAGTAACCTCACCATTTTTACTCATAGTTCCATGTTCGTAAGGAGCGTTGAGAGTAAAGGTTTCGTGAGACTCATCAAAAGAAGTAATAGAATAAGCAGAATCTACTACTACTTTAGATTTTTCTGAACCTCCATCGCCGATCGCAAAACCATAGATGATACAATCAGCATTGTTTTTGGCAAAGTCAACGTTGTATTCGCATTCATCTGGTTTTACTAATTCATAATTACGCAATAATTCCCTACCAATTAATCTTTCTGGGGTAGATTGTTTGCGTTTAAACATTGTTAATCTACTAATTGGCTTTTGATGAGTAATACCTGCTCTTACTCTGGCTTTATTTAACTCTCCATCGGTTTGAAATAGAGGATAGGATTCGGTAACGCGAGTAGTTAAAAAATGAGCATATTTCCCCATTGGTTTGTAGGGAATTTCAGTGTGGAAATATTTTGCATCGAGAGATTTTAGAAATGTCATATTTTTCTCCTTGTAGTGTAACTATTGTGATGGGATAGTTTGCAGATCATAATTTTTACTTCTAAGTTTTTTATGTTTAGAAGAGTGTCGAGCAATTTAGACTATTTGGATTCATCTTTATTTTTTTGCTTTGCCTTTTCTCTCTCAAAAATTTTAATATCCTTATCATTTTCCAAACGATATAAAAACTCACAAGTATCCTTAATCAAATTAATTTGTCTTCCTGCCAAGCGAGCGCGATCGCCTGAAAAAGATTTTTCAAATACTTCTTCAACAAAATAACGGGCAAATTCTAGTATTGCTTGTCTTTCTTTATCTCTTTCTTGGTTAGTAAATATCCATGTTCCCTCAGCAGTATTAGCATGAACTCGATCCATTAGTTTAGTAATCTCCGCAGCAACAGCATGAACCAATGTTTCACCATAAAAAACGGTTAATTCGGCTTTTAAAATAGTATTTGCTGCAATATCAATTGGTTTTAATACTGCATTAGCTTTAGGGCTATATAGTTTTTTGGCTCGGTAAAATACACGATAAAGTTCTGTTAGTTTTAGTGGATGATTGAGTTTTGATTGTTCTGTCATAGTCCATTTTTTTGTAGTGAAATCATATTGAGCATAAGCATCAAAGCAGGGATAAAAATGATAAGCATAAAGCTTAATCTTTTCGATTCTTGCCGTATCTACATCATGTCTACGTACCCATTGATTGAGATAATTAAAAACATAAAGAGGGCTAGTTTCTAAATCTTTTGCCAGTTCGGTTAATTTACCCCAGTTAGCGTTGTAACCAGACTTACCTTGTTTGGCATTTACATCTAAATGAATGGCATAGGCAGCAGTTAAAACATTAAGGGGCGCAGAATACTTTTGATCTCCTTCTTGCCAACCTTCTAAGATATAATCGAGCCTAAAGCGATCTCCTTTTGTAAGAACTTTAAAAGCTTGAGGCGCACTATCGAGAAATACTGTTTCTTCAAACTCTGTACCGTCAGTAAATGGGGGAATGGGAGATTCGGAAACCACTGTTTTGACATCTAGAATCATGGGGAAGGCAAAAGCCAACCAAGTAGGCATGACCCAGGATTCTGTATCGGTACTGTCTCTGCCTGGGGGCAATGCCATGAAATAAAACGTCAGGGGTAAGTCATCGGGATAGGACAGTTTAAAGCTATAATCTTTCTTATAATTAGGGTCATCTTCTGGTAAATTTTGCTTGAGTTGTAAATCCTCATCAATCAAGAAAGTGTCTACATTTTGATAGCGTTGTTTACTAAAGTCAGCTTGTAACTCATCGTTAATAAAATGATTTCGTACCCCAGTGCTAAAACGAGTCTGGGCAATATTGGCATAGGCTTTCTGTAAGAATTTGTTGGTTTCTGGGGTGAAGTAATAGGTAGGGTAAAAGTAGATGTAACGATATTTGCCATCTTCAAATCGTTTGCCTACTGCCTGAGTATTGTTCATCAAAATTTGCCTCAGCATCATCTCAATCCCAGCAATACTAGAAATGTTGCGTTTAGCATTTGAACCTCCTAGCATTTGTTTATTGGTATATACCTGGGGAGTGAACAATACCGCCGACTCCATTTGTTCCGTAACGCTGTAAGCAGAATGGGAAATGGAACAAATAGGCTGTCTTCCCCTCCCTGGTTTTTTAGCTAGTTGATAATTATTTAGTTCATCAAGAAATACCTGCGCTGAATTACTCCCATCTTCCTCTTCTCCCCTCTCCTGGTAGGAGCGGTCAGACCCCGCGTCGGCGAAAGACGCAAGGGAATGCTGACCAAGAGAGAGGGGTTGGGGGAGAGGTAACATCACAATACGATTTACCCAGAGTCTCAAGTCATCCCAACCATCAGGTAACTCATATTTATCAACAATAGGCTGAATCAATTCTGCAATAACTTCAATTAACTTTTCTCCCGTTTCCCTAACATCTTCAATTCCAGGATTATGTTGTAAATATTTAGCTGCCAGATAATACCATTCATAAGGTACTCCTCCAGTATTCCCTTTTAGTTTTAGTTCTTTAAGACTTTGATTAATATTCTGTATTTCTCTGATTTGCGGAACATATTGTTCTAAATTCCAATATTCAGCTACCTTAATAATTAAATGTTCGGGTAACAAATTTAGCTCTGGTAAGTCTTCAGCTTTTTTATCTTTTTTACTAGCTTTAATTAAAGCTTGAATCTTCTTAGCCTTTTCCCCATATATCTTGCGACAAATAACATCCCCAAATTCCGCCAGGCGATCGCATCTGATATCATCTTCAAAGGTAAAGTCATAATCTGTGGGTAAAACATCCTTTTGCTGAAACTTGACTAAATTATCACTACGACTTTTAGCAACAGAAAGTTTTTTATCGTTTAAAATCCGCAATGTAGCCCTTAACGCCACCTGCATTAAACCGACAATAGTAAAAAACTGTTCGTAATAGTCTGCATATTTCATTCCTTTCCCATCTCTACCAAAACCAGTCTGGCTTTGCATTAATCTGTCAGCGCACAATTGTTTGATACTAGTAATTACTTTATTTGGGATATATGCAATAGAAATACTCGGCGCATCTTTAGCAGCTAAATATATAACTCCTGTAGGCAGATATAAAAGAGGTTGGTAGTAATTATTGTCTGCTGTATTTAACTCAGTATGCGCCTGAATTAAAGCATTGTTTACTACATTGGTTAATACACCTCGATTTTCCGCCAAGCGATGATAGGTAAACTTTAACTGCCCATCACTGAGATTGTGCATTAAGTTTTTAAGCCTTTGATGTTCGGCATCTTGAGGATGTTTAACTATCGAAGCTAAAGAGTCAGCCAAACAACAAAGATCGGCAATACAAATTAAAGTACGATCTTTTAACTTCGGGCTTAATCCATGTTCTGAAAGATTGAGATTTGTACCGTAACGAACTTGAGTATTATAAGCAATAAATAACAAGTCATCTAGATAATATTGCCATTTTTCATCTTCTTCTAAACCAATATCAAGAAACTTATCTAAACAAAGTTCTGTAATAATCGCGCCGATCATTTCTCGATGTTCTTCAATGGATAGTTTCCGAATATCTATACTTTTATCCTTGTATTTATCTGATAGAGAATCGAATAAACTCAGAACGAATTTTTCAAAGTCGTGGAGAATAAAACTTGCTACTAAAATTCTTAGTTTAAGATCGCCAAACTTCTTAAATTCTCTTTTGACAGTTGTGTCGGTTTGCCTTAGTATTTTGCAAATTAAATAAGCAGGAAACAAACCATTTAACAAATGAGTATTTAAAGACTGATCTCCTGCATTATCTCGCCTGACTCTACTTTTATTTTCTGCTTTTCTTTCACTATCAATGCGATCAAAGAATTTACCACCTTTAGCCGTCACACCAATAGCAAACTTTAATAAATTAGGTAATGGATATTCGGCAAAATCCGCCATTACTAAATCTTCTGTATGTTCGGCAGTAATTGCTTCTCGTAATAACTTCAGTGTTAATAATTCTGATTCTGTTTCAATAGCGCGATCGCTTTTTTCAAAATTAGAATCAAAATCATCGCCAAATAAATTACTATCATTCAAATCAATTTCTGTTTCGTTAAACAAAGATAACTGCTGCGGTATATTTTTATCATTTTTTGTATTCATAATGATTTTTTTCTAATGAATTTTGTTCGGCTTTCATGTTGCTAAAAATATGTTAACGGTAATATTTAGTTAATAAAGCTTTCCCAAACTTATAAACTTAATTACTGCGGAACTAAGTAATATTGATTTTGAAGTCCAATTCTAACTCTTTTTATTTCGAGATTTAGATCGTGACGGGCTTTATAAACCGCATCTCCAAAACGATAGCCAACTTTGATAGCTAACTCTTCTCCCCAATGCCATTTGCCATCAGCAAGTACTTCTAGCAGTAACTCTACTTTTGTTTTTTTGCGCTTTTTCATTTTTGTAACTCCATATTACAAATTGACTATTTCCAAAAATTAACTTAAGCGATAACCGATTGCAAATATTTTTATAAGTTCCGACTTATTTGACTATTTTTACGTTAAATACGTCGGCGACTTATAGAATTAAGGTTTTCTGATTATCTTTCAGGTACACTGAAAGTGAATGGGTGCTTTGCTCAAAATTTTGAGACGAAGAATACTAATTCCTATGAGGAATTGAAATAAATACGTCGGAACTTAATGGCGTAAGCTATTTTCTCCCACTTTAGATAACTAATTCCTATGAGGAATTGAAACTCCAGTATTAAGGGATAGAGACAAGTTATCTTGTTTCACTCCACTGTGTAGGGACTTATTTTTGGTGATATAAAAACAAATATCATGAGTAATACGATCGCACATCATCTTAAAAATACCCACGAACTAATAAATCGCACTTTTCCAGATGGTATAGATAGAGAAAGCTATTTTCCCTTGTTAGCATTGCTCGAATCAGAAATGTCGGATCGCAATCTAGCAGGGACGATCGCTTATTATACAAAAAGAGATTACAGTGAAATTCTCAACGATATTTATGCTGTAAAATCTACTTCTATTCCCTCTACCGAAGCTATAAACAAAGTAAAAACTCGTTTGTTGGCTTGCGGTTACGAAGAATGGTTGAATGAAGAATAATCGGTGGTGAACGTTCTAAACTTGAAGGATAAAAATATACAAATTTTAAACAATCCATGATTCACCCCCTTTGCTTTTAAGCCAATGTGCCAAAGTATCGATTAATAATGCCGATTGCCCAAAAGCAATAGAATAAGGTATCGTTCCATGAATACTATTGCGATCGCTGATAGGATAAATTTGAAAGTGCATCGGTAAACGCAAACGATTTCTAATTTCGGCTACGGGAAAAGGCAATACATAACTAACTAAAGCCTGTTTCTTTAGCTGCTTGTTAATCTGGCTTATCCAATAGTTATCTGGTTGCCATACTTGAATTTGAGTTAAAATCATAACTTTATAGGCTTCTGCGATATCTTTGAGATTACCTTGATAAGTAAATCGCCAATCTAATCTTGACTCCCGATAGTTGCGTAACTTCATGAATCCCAAACAGTAATTAAATCTACTTTTAGGAATGGGTGTCTTTATTTTCTGGCTAGTTGCTTTTAGTAAGCGATCGAATTCAGCCTTGGTAATAGTTTCAATTTCTAAATTACTTAATATTCCTGGTAAAACATAAGTTTTAAAACGATCTGCTTCGTTAGTTTCTGTCAGATCGTATAAGCCACATTCCAAACAACTCACGCCACGAAAACTACTAGCATCTTCCGCTATAGGATTACCAGATTTATTACCTGATAACTGTTGCCATTCCTTTTCCCATCCTTTAATTCTGCCAATGGTTTTTTTCAGACTGGTATTAAATATCTTCTCGCAATCTTGCCTGAAGGCTTCCTGACTACCTTCACTATAGTAGGCGTGTTTGATTCTAGGATGTCCTAATTGCCAACATAACTTAGTAGATTGAACTGCACCCCAACGAGAGTAGTAACCACGAAAATCATTAATCTGACGGTATTCATTCCTAATTACCTGATGGAAAAAAGGGCGATCACATTCTTGTCCATTTTCAAGTGATGCTGAATCTTTAAGAAACAGTCTTTCTACTAAAAAATTGGGAACTAAAGCATAAGCGGTATAGATATCAAACTCAATCCACTTTCCATCTTTTTCATAACCATCATGTCTGCCAAGCCTGCCTAACCTTTGGATAAAGTTACCTGCATCGGCAGACTCAAAGAAAAGAAAATTAATCTTAAAATCAACTCCCACATCAATAGTACTTGTGCCAATAACTAAATCTGCTGCCAAAGATAGACTTTTAGCTTCTTTTCCCGACAATCCCGTATTTTCCCCAACAGTTAAACCTAAAGGCTCTAATAACTCAGTAAACCAAGGTACTAAGCGTTTCACCGCAGCAATTGAATTGAGGATAATTGCTCCTTTACTTCCAGGGTGTTTAGCAAATAATTCTAAAATGAGATCGCTATTTTCTTTCAGCCAGGTTTCCGAACTTGTCGAACCAGATTCTAAACCAATAAAGTTTAAAGTTATTTGACGAGATACTTCACGCCAATTATCGTTTTTCAATTTCAGTGCTTCGGCTTTAGTTGCGGGAAATCGATACTTATTTTCTGCAACAGGATCGATTACTTTAACTTTAAAACCAGCTTTGACTAGGCGATCTATAAAGTCGCGATCAGGAGTAGCAGAAAGAAACAAAAACTTTTTATGACGATTAGTATAGCGAATTAATAGCATCGTATTAATTACACTTGCGATTTGTGGTGCACTGAATACATGAAATTCATCAAAAACAAACAAATCAAATCTTTTATCGATTTTGTTCCACAATAAATCGGGATTGTCGTAAGTTGTTAGATAAGCTCCTCGATGCAGATAATGAAAGATATCGGGATTGGTTAATAATATCTCTGAATTAAATGCACGAGTTTTGAAAGCAGCTTTTTTCTTTAGTCCTTCTTGTTCGGCATAAAGTTCTAAATCTTGCCCGCTAAGACGATTAATTTTTAAATTATCTTCTAATTCAAATTGCTTGAGGTATTCTTTGGCAGAAATTTCTTGATCTCTGGCTAATTCATTAGTAGGGTACATTTTCAAAGCCAGAGAATCACCAACAATAACATCTAAATCTCCTGCTAAAGTTTTACCATCTCCAGTCATTCCTGTATTAATAACCACATCGACTTTGGAATCATTAAGCGATAAGTAAGTTTCCCGTTGATGCCAAGATAAAATCCAGCCATTAGGAAGTTTAATTTCTTTCGGTATTTCATGAGCAGGACATGAATAGATAGGCTTAAGTTGAATAAAATTGTTCATGGTTCAATTATTTCCAGAATTTTCAACTTCAAAATTAACTATTTAGCTATTACTTCCTCTTTACTTCCATATAAGAGAATTTCTACGTAACTATTAATACAGGGTTTTCCCGAACAGATATTGCGATCGATCGCAATCCTAGATAACAAATTTTCTTTACTCATCATGATCTCTCTCTATATTACAAAAATGTTTTAAATATACTTATCTTGAATGATTCGAGATTTTATGGTTTATCTAGCAAAAGCAATTAATTTTTCTCAAATATTGACGATTTGTATTTACAATAATAAGTATATGACGTTAAATCGCATTTTGCAATTACAAATTAGCAATGTCAAGGAAAAAAGAAACGCTTACACTTTCACTTTCGCCAGGTACAAAAGCCAAATTAGAAGAAATAGCCCGTGAATTAGGCTTTTTTTGGGGTAAAAGTCCTTCTCCATCTGCATTTGTGACGGCGATCGCTAATAAAGAAGTACAAGTAGGAGAGCCTTTTTATTTAAGTGATAATCAAATAAAAGCTCTAAGACAAGCCATAAGGATTCTAATAGATACAGGATATACAGCAGAAGCAGAAATGATCGCTCTTCATGTTTTAGATAAATCTCAATTAGAGCTTTCAGTAAAAAAAGAATTACTCAAGGTTATAAATCAACATTTAGATAAATGGCGATTGGTTGTTGAAGAATATATTAAAAATAAGCAACCCTTCGAGATACTTTATACGAATAGTCAAGAGCAAGAATTAATTTTTAACGTACACTTTGCCCAAATAGACTTTCACGAGAAGCGTTTCTACTTAAATATTTGGTGCGAAGAAACAGAAGATGTCTCAGCCGAAAATAAAAAGTATTTCCCCGAAATCCTTCATAATCGATGTTTACGCTTTGATCGAATTCAGGGAATTATTCCCAAATCTGGAGAATGGCGCGGGAGTTTAGATTATCTAGAAGTACACTTACAATTTACGGACTGGATGGTAAAAGCCTATAAACCTAGAGAGGAAGATATTGCGGATGCGATTAGTAACAGATTTAGAAATGTAACTCGTAGAGTCTTTAATCCTTTTTGGTTGATTAGGGAAATTAAAGGATATGGAAAATACTGCAATATAACTAACCCTGATGGATTGCGTAATTGTTTTCGACAAGAATTAATTGAAATATGCCAGTTATACAATATTGAAATTTAGTTCAACAGTGAAATAAACAATATGCAGTTGAGACGGTTAAAGCAAGAATTATCTCCCCACAAAAATTTGCCGAATAATAATTTTGATATTTTTTAATTAAACAACATAATCTATCCAAAATGATTGAACCTATTTCCGAATTTTTTATTGATATGAGCTTAATAGCTGGTGTTTTTGGCACAGTGTTTGGTGCGGTTTTTTATCTTCCTTACCGCATCGACAAACCGAAGAAAATTCTCCGAAAGCTTAAATATCTCTCAGACAGAAGTACTAATAATGGATGTATCACGGCATTCGATCTGGCAACCGAAGCAGAAATAAGTCCCAAAGAAGCCAAAAAAGCATTAGATAAATACATTCAAGAATTAGAAGGAGAAAAATTAGTCTCTGCTAAAGGTGAGGTTTATTACGTCTTTCCTCGTGGAGAAAAAATCTTTAAGGAAGAGACTCAACTACAGTTAGAAAGTGCAACTGATCGCAAAATTAATCGTTTAGAAGAACAAATAACCAAACTTCAAAAACAAATTAAATCCAATAAATGATCTTTATAACCAAGTTTCTGATGAGGAGTATTAGACGATTTTAAAAAAACTAGTTCAATGAAAAACGATCAAGAATACAACGAATTAAAAAAGAAGAAGGAACTGCTTCGTTACCAAGAATTATTAGATTCTTTGCTGTATTTTTTTGCAGAATTAGAACAAAGCCAAGCTCAAGTCATTCCGATGCTCGATGGTTTTGATTTAGAACATAATGATACCTATCTTGAGCTAACTAAGGACATACGAAACACACTTTTGAGTATCATCATCGTATGTCAAAATGCTTCTTATAAATTGTCAAATTATCGAAAATTATGTAATCAAGAACAAAAAAGTGACTTGAAAATTCAAAGGGATGATATAAAGCAACTTTTAAAAAAAACCTAGTCGGAAATAGATAGTTTGTCCTCATCGCAAGAACAGTGGAGACAAAAGAAAGAGGAGACAGAAAAACAAGACAGACTGGATTCAAAAGAGGTAAAAGCACAACTTGATCATGTAGTCAAAGAGAAGGCAGAAAGGACAGCCAAAAGAACCAGAAGAATTGAAAATATCGAGTTAAATTTCCTCCGCTTAAAGTGGGCTTTTTTCTTGATGTTTATTTTGCAAATAGCTATTTTTATCAAAAGTTTTCATCATGGAACTTAAGATCAACAAAATTCAAGCTTTGGCTGATTCATATTGCGCCCAGGAGATGTTCGCCGCCTTAATGCTTAAGCGCGAATTTAACAATTTTAATGGTCGTCAGGTTCTGACTGACCTGATCAAAAACCAGGATTTATGGCTGAGTTTCATCTTTTCTTATGCAGTTTACTATGACGATGATCTTGGCTACAGTTATTCCAAAGTAGCGCAAACTCTTGTGGCAATGGCGAACCAAAAAAATCCAGCCTTGTTGGACTTTGTTGAGTATCCCGTCGATACCTTGTACATTCTTACCGATAAGGACAATGCCAAACTTAGCAAACTATTAGAGTTTAAAGAAAAGTGGCAAGTTGATGAGTTTGAGGTCGTAGAAAGTGAAGATATTATAGCAGCAGTTTCTTCAAAATTTAACCCGACAAGACGCTGCTTAAAAGAGGATTTATATGGCAAGGATTTTTCTAAGAGAAAGGATGGCACGATGGTTACATATTGGTGGGATTAATATCTGTTTGAATATTGGTTAGGATTTCTTCTGTTTTTTAAATTTTGCTCATGATTTTTTATCGAAAATTTTTAATAATGCTAAAAATAATTCTTGGCTATTTTGGGGAAAACTGTAATAGTTAGTATCTTGAATTATTTGATTTTGTTCTAACTTTATAAACTGCCATGTAATACCGTTAGATACAGCACCGTACAGAAATGATATTTGCTGCTCAATTGTTACTGCTACTAGTTCAGAAATTAATTGCTTTGTTCCTCCAACAAAATCATCATTTTTTGGTTCAATAATTAATAGTTCATTATTGCCCCAGACTAGATAATCTAAATTCCCATTTAAACTAATATGAACCTTCTCAAAAAAGTCTGGGGGGCTCGCCACAAAAACTCAGGCTAATGACAGAGAAACTGTCTCAGCGGGGTCGCCCAGGCCTGGTTCTAACGGATTTTGTGGATCAACCACTTTGAAGGGTTTGGCGACCGTTCATCGAGCTAGCAATCAACAAATTGTGAAGCCAATTGTGATGATAGCTAAAACCATTGAGATCGCTAAACGGCGATATCCGTGACGAGCATTTTGAGCGAGTTCTAGCTGCGTAGGGATGGAAATTCCAGATCAGTGCCATCGAACGTAGATATAATCTTGCCGACTCCTTGTCACCATGAAAGTATTGCATAGTGTAGAGTAAACGGTCTTGGTGATTCATCAACCGGTCTACCATATTGCTAGTGCGATGAGCTTGGGGAAATTGATAAGCGACTGTGAATTGAGCAGCACGACGGCATAATTGACGCATCTTGCTTAAAGTGCGTTTCCGTCTGATATGTTTTTTGCTCCAAATCAAAGCTAATCGTATTCCTTGCAAGAATTTAGCAGCAGTAGAGGATTTATAAGCTTTCCAGAGCAGAGCTTTGAGCTTGTTTCTTAAATTGCGATAACTGGGGCTTCCTTTCTGCACTTTTAGCACCGCGTGCAAAAAGCACAGTACCAAAGTCACCGTGGGAAATAGATTAAGCCAAGCCTGTTTAGTTCCGTCCCAAGCATCTGTATTGACTGTCACTGGGGTATAATTGGGGTCGAGAAGACGAGCTTCGGTTTGAAATTCTGCGTATCCTTTAGTTAAAGCTGGCGCACTAGCTGATTCGGTCAAGCTAACTCCCAAAATACAGCCAGATGCTACGGTAGTAGGAAGATAAACTCGTGAACCCCCTAACCAAGTATGTTTTTCATCCGCTACCAGATGTGGAGGCAGTTTTTGAGCGTCTTTGATTGTCGTTCCCACAATCGAGGCTCGACCTAAAGACAGGTAAATACGATACCAGTACATGGCATTACGACCGAAAACATAACTTAAAGCGTCAAAAGGCACACCAAATTGTCTTAAATACATTGGTTTGTCTATTTCGTCGGTTTTTCCTACCATATAAGGCATAATGAAGTCAGGACGCAATTGATAGACCTGCTGATTAGCTTTGAGCTTAATGCGGCGCATTGACAGTTCCTGTTTGCTGGAGACCACCCAATCATGAAAGCTGAACCCTGCTTCCATTTCTCTGGGAAAAATTTCAGGATACTTGGCATAAAGTTGCAGCAAATAGGCTCTATAATTGTGATTATTGGCGATTAGTTGTTGATATTGTTCTTCACTGCTAACGGGTAAACAAATACTTTTATCTCCTCTGATAGAAACTGCCATGCTTGAATTTTTACTGAAAATCAATTGATTGTTTGTTGACTTTATCTCAATTTGATTTCTTTTGTGCTTCAAGCCCCATTATCCTGAGTATTTCTACTACCCACAAAATCCGTTAGAACCAGGTTTAGGCTTGCCTGGTTTGGCTGGAAATAATCTTTCAAGAGCTTGAATACCTGTCATTTCATCGGTACTAACCAAATGAATACCTTGTTCTAATAACTTTAAGGCATTTTGATGCAGTTGACAGATATATTTGACTTGCTTTTTAAATTTTAGGGGGTCATCAATTTTGGGATTTAACCAGTAACGATGGAGATCTGGTTTTAGTGTGGCTTCTTGTTAAAAAACGTCCCGCACTTCGAGGGGAAATCTTTGACACTATTCCTCTTTTAACTGCTTCTGCTGCTAACTCTCTGGCTGTCCAATGACTTACTGGTCTTTCTGATTCTTCGGGAGATTCACAGGCTAGTGCCACTATTTGAACGACTTGTTCTACGCTAAAGAACCTGCTCGTGCCTGAACGTGGGCGATCTTCTAAAACTTGTTTAATCAAGACCATTAACTTTTTGTCAGTTACTTGTTGTTCTTCTGCTGCTGCTAGTTTCTCTTTGTCCTGTCTCCATCGTTCTCGCCACAAGCGTACTTGCCCTCTTTCTAGTTCTAATCTTCGACTAATAGAACTATTGCTCTCTCCAGATGCTGCGGCTAAAATCAGCTTGGCTCTTCTCACCAAACGATCAGGGTTGGTAGTCCCTCTAACTATCTGTTGTAGTAGTGTTTCTTGTCTGCTGGAGAGGTTGATTAGTTTTGCTTTGTTAATGGGCATCGATTCCTTGGCTTCACTCTTTTGCTTAATAGAGTAAGTTTCATTTTATCTGATGAGAGCTTCCTTTTTAACCTGGTGGGCTATTTCCGCCTAGCTGCACTAGACAAAATTAATTGTATATTCCGTACCAAAGTTTTTGAGAATATTTTCGACAGCATCTACTAAAGCAGAATAACTTTCATAAGCATCACTTTCTAACCACTTATACTTAATAAAACGCCAGAGAATTTCTATGATATTCAAATGAGGGGAATAAGTTGGTAGAAAGAAAATCTCTAGTCCTTTTTCTGACCACTCTGCTTCCTTATTCCAGAGAAAGTTATTTTGATGGATTGAAGCATTATCCATGATTAGAATGGTCTTTTTGGTGATTTTTTCACAAAATTGGTCTATACAGGCTACAATGACGTCACTATTAATACTGCATTTAAAAGTGTATACTTCTAGTTCATTTTGTCTGCTTAAAAAGCCTAAGACATTTAATCTTTTACTTTGTTGACTAGGGACTTCGATTTTTTGTTTTCTTTCTTGCCAGGCATAAGGGATATATGGAATTAAACAAAAACCACTTTCATCTACGTATCTAATTTCAATTTCTCCTGTTGACTCTTGTTCTTTTAATTTGTCTAATTCCTTGACTTTTCGGTCGTAAAATTCAGGGATAGGATTTCCCCCTACCCTTCTTTTGATTCTAGACCAACCCATATAAGCTGATTTGATTATTCTTTTTATAGTCTTTTTACTTACGGTGTTTCCCCATTCTCTTAAAATTTTTGATTGGACTTTTTCCAGATTTTTGGGCGTGTCTTTTACCCAATTTTTTATTTGTTGCTGTTGCTCAACAGTAAATAGCTTTTTTCTTCCCCGACCAGGACTATTATAAAGTCCCGAAAATTTAGATGATTCCCAAGCATTAAACCAATTGTAAATTGTATTGCGACTTACTTGAAATATTTCCCTTAATTCTGAGATTTTATAGCCTTGATAACTTAATTTAATACAATGGGCTCTCTGTCTTACTTGATAATATTTACTCTGCTGGTAAATTCTCTTTAAAAGTTTTAATGTATCTTTGTTTAAACCCTTAATATATCTCATCTTAATCTGGTTTCTTTTATTTAGGCGATCGCCGAGCACTTTGGGTTCTCCCGAACTTTCAGCGATTGCCTCAACTTCTCCTATAATGACCCCTTAATTTAACCTGAAAATAGTCACTTAAAACTTTATCTTAAAATATACAATTAATTCTGTCTTACTACTTAAGTGGGTTTTTACAATCGGATTTAGTATTATTGCAAGAATCAGAAAAACTTTCAATCAGTTTTATGGATTAATTTATTCGACTACAACTATCGCACCTTTCACCAAAGTCTTCGTCTAGACGTGACTGGTGAAACTCAAAAATTTAAACGTCGTTATCAACATTTAACACCAGCGATGAAAATAGGACTTATACTAAATCCGATTACCAAAGTAAGTATAAAATAAAGCTGGAGAAGGGAAAAAAATTGAATGCCAAAAACAGCTTATTTAGCCAATCATTTAAGTTCAGGTGAACTTAAAGAAAAATATCTTAAAAGTAAAGACTCTGTAGAAACTAGAAGATGGCATCTACTATGGAAAGTATCTCAGGGCTGGACGATTAAAAATAGTGCCATCGCTGTGGGGTGTTCTTATGCTTATGCTCAAAAGATTCTCAGTCAGTATAACCTCCATGGAGAAGAAGGGGTTGCAAATCGCCAAAATCAAACCAGCAATCACGTTAGAGGGAAAAAAAGGTTACTATCACCACCACAGTTAGAAAAACTCACAAGAGCGATCGCTAAAGAGTCACCAGACGGAGGAATCTGGACAGGAACGAAGGTAGCTCGCTGGATTGAAAAAGAAACGGGCAGAGAAAAAGTCTGGAATCAGAGAGGATGGGATTACTTAAAAAAGTGCGGTTACTCTTGGCAGAGTCCAAGACCAACACATCAAAAAGCAGATAAATTAGAACAAGAAATATTTAAGGCAAATTTTCCCTTAAAAGTCAAAAAACTAGAACAAGAAAACCCAGATGTGGAGGTAGATATATGGTTTTTTGATGAGCATAGGGTGGGACTAAAACCAATACTGAAAAAAGTTTGGTCGAAAATTGGTAATCGACCCGAAGCAATTGTACAACATCGCTATGAATGGTTGTATGTTTATGGATTCGTCAAACCGAAAACTGGAGAAACTTTATGGTATTTAATTCCCAGGGTTAATACTAACTGGCTTAATCTAGTTTATCAACAGTTTGCTATTGATGCTGGAATTAATAATCAAAAAAAATTCTTTTGGTAGAAGATAATGCAGGATGGCATCGCAGCAAAAAAGTGATAATTCCAGAGGGAATAGAGATTGATTTTTTACCTCCTTATTCTCCAGAGTTACAGCCAGCCGAAAGGTTGTGGCAGTTAGTAGATGAACCTCTAGTAAATCAATATTTTGAAACTATTAATGAGATAGAGGACATTTTAGTTGAGCGTTGTTGTGTAGTCAGTGAAATGAAAGATGAAGTTCGTAAATTGACTAACTATCATTGGCTAAAAAACACTTGTTGTTTACCTACTTTCTAAATAGGATTTAGTATTACTTCAACTCAGTTAGAATGGCAAGATTTGATTCTTGCACCCATTCCTGAAAACGCCCATGAATTCTCCACCTCCACTGCTTTGTAGGGACTACCCAAGGGCACAACGTAACATCAAGCTGGCTCAAAATTGTTAGTGGTTAGCGGTTATTCCCTTATTATCAATTTTTGAACTTATTATTTTAAACTTATTATTATGATAAATAACAAAAAGAACTTAGGGGTTTTAAGTATCGGTATTGTATCATTGCTATTAGTAGGAGGATGCAGTCTCCTAAGCAATCTGAGTCTAGAAAATCCTACTCAAGCTACTCCATTAACTCAATTAACGGTATCCGCAGCAGCTAGTCTTAAAGATGTAATGGAAGAAATTGAGCTTCTTTACCAGCAAAAATATCCTGAGACTGAAATTATTTATAATTTTGCTTCTTCTGGTTCACTACAGCGTCAAATCGAACAAGGTGCGCCTGTAGATATCTTTATCTCTGCTGCTAACAATAAAATGAATGCTTTGGAAAAGCAGAGTCTGATACTAACAGAAACTCGTCGGGATTTATTAAAAAACCAAATGGTTTTGATTGCTCCTACAAATAATAATAAAAATAATCTCAAACTTGATAATTTTGACGATTTAACTACTAAAGAAATAAATACGATCGCCCTGGGAGAACCAAAAAGTGTTCCTGCTGGTAAATATGCTCAAGAAGTATTAACTTCTTTAGAGATTGCCGATCAAGTAAATTCTAAAGCTATTTACGGTAAAGATGTCCGTCAGGTTCTTAATTATGTAGCTACTGGTAACGTAGATGCAGGAATTGTTTACCGTACTGATGCCCAAGTTTCGGATAACGTTGCAATAGTTGCTACTGCCCCAGAAACTAGCCATTACCCCGTAATTTATCCTGTTGCCGTAATTAAAGATAGCGATCGCCCAGAATTGGCAACCAAATTAATAGAATTTTTAACCACCCCCGAAGCTCAAACGGTATTTAAAGAGCATGGGTTTGTGTCAGTAATTCAGTAATCAGTAATCAGTAATCAGTAATCAATGAACTCCCCAACCCTAAAAAGAGACTGGAAAGCTTATTACGATATCGTAGCTGATCGTCCGCCAAGAAAAACGATTTTGACGGCACTCGCAGCTTTTGAGCAACCAGGTATAGCTGTAGATCTTGGTTGTGGAGCTGGCAGGGATACAGTAGAAATATTACGTCAAAATTGGGCAGTACTGGCTATTGATCGAGAACCAGATGCTATTCATCGTTTATTAGCTCGTCCGAACCTGAATACCTTGCAATTAACTACTCAAATAGTCGGCTTTGAAGAGGTACAACTTCCCAAATCAGTAGATTTAATCAATGCCAGTTTTTCAATACCATTCTGCTCCCCAGAAGTCTTTCCTACCTTATGGAATCAAATTTTTAATTCTTTGGTTACTGGTGGTAGATTTTGCGGACATTTATTCGGCGATCGCGATTCTTGGGGCAACAGTGAATTAATCAATTGCTTTACGCGATCGCAAGTAGAAACCTTACTAAAACCCTACGAGATCGAACTGCTCGAAGAAGAAGAACATCCAGGCAAAACTCCTCTAGGGGAAGATAGAGACTGGCACATTTTTCATATTGTTGCCCGCAAAAAATAATTTTATTCCTTTGTAATTTATTATTGTATGGGCGGATTCGCGAACCGCCTCTGCCCAAAATGACTAACTTAACTCCCATCTGGATATCCCTCAAAACTGCTACTACTGCCACGGTAATTACCTTTTTCTTGGGCATTACGGCAGCGCGTTGGATGTTGAGTTATCGAGGTAAATCTAAAGGATTAATTGAAGGGTTATTAACTGCTCCTTTAGTACTTCCGCCTACAGTTGTTGGTTTTTTGCTATTGCTGTTATTCGGGAGAAATGGGTTTATCGGTCAAATATTAGATTATTTTGGCATTAAAGTTATTTTCTCTTGGTATGCTACTGTTATCGCCTCGACAGTTGTGGCTTTTCCCTTAATGTATAAAACTGCTTTAGGGGCATTTAAACAAATTGATTCTAATCTACTTGCTTGTGCCCGAACTTTAGGGGCTTCAGAATGGAAGATTTTTTGGCGGATTATTGTACCATTAGCCAAACCTGGATTGATTGCAGCTACTTTATTGGCTTTTGCTCGTGCTTTAGGGGAATTTGGTGCCACCTTAATGTTAGCTGGTTCGATTCCTGGCAAAACTGAAACAATTCCGATCGCGATTTTCTTTGCTGCTGAAGGAGGGGCAATGGATCGGGCGTTAATGTTGGTAATAGTTATGCTGGCAATTTCTCTGGGGGTAATTACGGCGGTTAATTATTGGACTGAAGCTAATAGATATCATAAATCAAAACCCCGTAGAAATTTTCCAGGTAATATTCCTAAAATTAATTGGAGTACACTGGAAAAACGCCAAAAATCTCTAGATTATCCCGTACCTCAAGCCAAAATTAAATTAACTGTCGAGATTCAAAAGCAGCTACCAGGATTTTTATTAGATGTTGCTTTTCAGACAGATCAAACTTCCTTAGGGTTGTTAGGTGGTTCTGGTGCCGGTAAAAGCTTGATTTTACGCTGTATTGCTGGCTTAGACACTCCAGACAAAGGTCGTATTGTTCTCAATGGTAGGGTGTTATTTGATTCCAACCGAGGTATTAATTTACCGCCACGCGATCGCGCTTGTGGTTTTTTATTTCAAAATTATGCTTTGTTTCCCCATTTAACTATTGCCGAAAATATCGCCTTTGGAATGCCGACTAAGAAATCTAGGCAGGAAACTAGACAAGAGATCGAAAAACAGTTAATCGTCGTTGACTTACCTGGTAAGGGCGATCGCTATCCTGGAGAACTTTCAGGAGGTCAACAACAAAGAGTGGCATTAGCCAGAGCGAAAGCAAGTGAACCAGGGATAATGTTATTGGACGAACCTTTTTCGGCATTAGATACTTATTTGCGAGATAAACAAGAAAAAATTCTAAGAAATAACCTCATACGTTATCAAGGAGTGACTTTATTCATTACTCATAATCTAGAAGAAGTCTATCGAGTATGTCCTAACCTGTTGGTAATTGACAAGGGAAAAGCGATCGCTCATGGTACAAAACAAGATATTTTTGAGCATCCTGGTAATTTTAGAACTGCCCAGCTAACTGGCTGTAAAAACTTTTCTCGTGCCTTAGCTATTTCTCAACACCAAATTAAAGCGATGGACTGGAATTGTATTTTAGAAACAATAGAACCAGTACCAGAATTATTAGAATATGTAGGTATTCGTGCTCATCAGCTAATTTTTCCTGATACAGACGATGAGAAAAATACTTTTCCTTGTTGGTTGGCAACAATCAGCGAAACTCAACATCGAGTAACCTTATACCTCAAATTAAATCAACCTGCTAATAATCCTGATGATTATCATCTACAAGCAGAAGTTTTTAAAGATAAATGGATGAAATTAAAAGGTCGTTCTTTTCCCTGGAAAATTCAACTGAATCCATTACGAATTATGCTGCTATAAATCTAATGTCTAAAATATAATGTAAATGTTACATAAGTCACATTAAACACGACTTGGAAGGTTAGAGCGATTGCGCTCCGCGCACTGGCAGAGCCAATCGTAAACAGAAAAATCAAGAATTGGTCACGAGTATTCAAATAATATGAAAAGTGGGAAACTGAAAAAAGAAATATCGCCCAATAAAAATGTTTCCTCTAGTTGGCATCCCAGCAACCATAGTTAAGTTTCTGAAATTGTACCGCCAAGCCGTGTCGCCAAGAAGCAGGATTTAAACATATCAGTCGTTACATTAATGGGCTACTAATGAGTCCGAATAAAACTCTTCAAGGAATTTACAGCCAATTGGTATGGGATGAACAAGAAAAAGTAAGTCGTTGTGCAATGCACGAAGCAGTATTTGAATCAGGATGGAAATATGAGGAATTGATGCTGCTGCATAGGAAAATTGTATCTCCTCTACATAAAGGAAAAGGAAGGGAAGTAATAGCTTTAGATTGGACATTCTCGTATCATCCTCACAGTGAAAAAATCTTCGCAGCCAAAGAAGCATACGACTATGTAAATCGATGTTGGAGTTGTTATCAAACAGTAGTCACAGGATCAATATCCAATGGTCAAAGAATCGATGGAATTGCCGTAGAAGTTCAACATCCTATATTAGTCAACGACTTGATTCTCTAACTCGTGAAGCCTTACACAACTTGCTTGAACTTAGTCAAAACTTATTTGTCCAAGGGAAATCTACAGAACAAGTTTTGAAGGTGATGATGCCTTTATAGTACTCTTGATCTTGATTAAATCTCTTCTGATTTAAAAACCTTCCAAGCCGTGTGGACTACTACTTCTCTATCCTAGTTTTTGCGACACAACCGATTCATTAAAATATGCTCAGTTTTCTCGATCAGAACTTGAACTCGATTAGTCCAACTATGATTAGTTTCTATTTCTCTGCGTGCCTGCTCGCCCATTTCTTTCAATTTATTTTTGGCTACAAGAGCTTTAATCAAAGATTCTTTGAGTGCATTTTTATCTCCAGGCCGAAATAAGAATCCTGTTTCTTCTTCAACAACTAATCTTCGGGCATCCTCAAAAGCCGAGGCAATAACTGGTTTGGCCATTGACATATATTCATAAAGTTTCATCGGTGACAAATACATTTTTCCCATCTGCAACTGTATTTGTCCTGAATAACCAATATCACATCCAGCTATATACTGTGGTACTTTTTGCCAAGGCACTCGTCCAACAAATTGTACCTGTTCTTCAAGACCCAAGGTTTGAGATTGCTCTTCCCAAGCCTGTTTCATTTCTCCGTCCCCTACAACTACAAGGGATATTAGATACCCTTCTGATTGCAGTTCATAAATTGCCTCCAGCAAGAGGTCTAATCCAGCCCAAGAATATAAACTTCCCACAAATCCCACCGTAAAACCTGAAAATAATCGTTTTGGTTCGTGTAGTTGAGGGTTAAGAAATTCGATATCAACTCCATTAGGTACTAGGACGATTTTATCTTGGTTGATGCCTATTTCCTGAACCAGTATTTCTTTGAGGGTAGCACTAACACAAGCAATAACATCGCACTGCCGATATGACCATAATTCTAATTTACGAGCAATTCCATCTAAAATCAGGGCTTTACGTTCTGTTTTAGCTTCATAATAAAGCAAAGCTTCTACCTGCAAAATCCAAGGAATACCTTGGCGTTGAAAAATCCATCCTAAACATTGAAGAGTAGCAGCATATTCGTATACCCAATCTACCTGTCTGCCCAACTCGCGCCAACTTCGCCAACTATTAAAGATCCCCAAACCTAGACGAACTATATCTACTGCCAAAGTTCGCAGATATCCACTACTAATTGCTGCTCCAGAGCCTTTAGTGGACCATTTGGAGGGAGTTCTATCACCAACAATAAATGGTAGAACTGACCAATTTAGAGATTCAAAGCCTTTAACTAATCCCAAAACACGAGAACGAGGACCCGACATTTCGGCATCAAATCGAGTTGAAATTCTAGGCGCTGCCGCAAGAAAACCTAGTCTTTTAGTCACTACAATACTCCTGAATAATTTAACCTTGAATTTAATTAGTCCTACTAGCCTGAAAAGCAATAACAGTAACAGATAAAGGTTCTAGTTTGGTCTTAATCTTTGATCTACTTACTGAAACCGAACCAAACTTGTTCCAGGTTACATTTGTAGATTCTGGTGTAGAACCTTTAAGAACCCAACGTTCATTTTGAGTACTTTCCGTGTAGTTATCTAGTTTTATATTTACATTTTGAGGTATTTTGTTTTTGTTAAGCAGAAATACATTCAAGGAGTTATCATCAGGAGCGTAACTGGCCCAAGAGCCAACTGGACCTGATTTTGAAGAATAAACCATTTTCTGTTTAAGAAAGTTTCCCCAGATTTTAAGAGGATAACCCATTGGCATGAGTTGGTAATTAGCATCAAAGGCACTGAAATCCTCAGAATAAGATTTTTTTTCCAACCATCGAGATGTCCAAAAATGAAAGTAATCAACTTTATCGATATACAGAATATTACCTAACATTTCAAAATTATGAAGCATTTTCCATATATTATTGAAATGAGATTTGCCTGGGTTAAACGAACTATTCTCAGTTACATTCAGTTTCAATATTGGATTATATGTTTCGATTGCTTGTTTAGCTGTTTCTATATTAGATGTATAGTTCCAATCGTTAGACTTCCACTGTTTGTAACTTTGCATGGATGAATATTGATGAGTAACTAAAAAGTCAACATTATTATTAACAATTGGCATAACTTTATCCCACCAAGTAGATCCGGTCATTCCATTGACTCCAATTTCAATTGAGGGATCAACCTTTTTCAGAGCTTGAGAAAATCGCACCACAGTTTCAGCATAATCTTTTGCCGTCCAATTTAAATGTGCGCTAGATAAATCAGTTTCATTTCCGATTTCCCAATATTTGATTTGATATCTTTGAATAACATTGGCGTATTCAACCCAATCGACCGCTGCTTGTAATACTTCTTCTGATGTTGCATGAGGAGAATTTCCTGTATAAGCTAGAGCATCAATTCCAATTACTACAAACGGTTCAGCATTGACGGAGCGACATACAGTCACAAACTGATCAAAGTTTAAAGAATTTTTCCAAGTACCATCAGTATTAGTAAAATTGGCGAACCAAACACTAGAATCTCGAATAGATATTTTAGGTTGAGTGGGTTTGTTACGATCAAATAAATAATAATCAGCAATTTCACCCATTGGATAACGTAAAGAACCTAATTTGAGTTCTTTAAAAGGTATGGCAGCACTTTCTTCATCTAGCAAAAAATTGAGATTTATTCCTACAGGATTGTTATAAACATCTGCAATAACGTTATTAACATCCACTGTTATCTGTTGATTAGCTGCTATAGTTTGAGTATGAATGTATATTAAGCAGGATAAAGTTGATATTAAAAATATTTTGCTTATTTTATTACTGATTAATTTCATTTTGAACTCAAATTAAGAATATAGCTAGATTTTGAATTCTTGCATTTGTTATTCTAAGAACAATTTCTCAAGAGTATTAGTAAACAAAATAACTAATTATTCTATATATCTGCTTTTGTTTCTCGCTTAAATGTAGGTGAATAATCTAAATTTCTATATCCAATTAAGGCTCTGATATAGGGAAAACTCCAATAAATAAACCAGAAATCACCCGAATGCCTCTTAATAAAAATTGTCCACTCCTTGGGTGGAAAAGCCTTAATGTGAAATGCCTTTTTTAGACGTTGGTAAGGTGAAAGATTCATATCTATCCAGCTACCAGTGACCGAATTTTGCGGACAACTTCCTAAATAGCCAGGTGCGACAAAAATAGAACATCCTAGTTTTTTTGCTCTCAGTCCATAGTCTAAGTCTCCTCTTTGGTGAGTAAAATTAGACTCTAAATTACCTACAATATTAGCTACGGAACGAGGAATTAAGACTATATTACCCTGCATAGTAAGACATTCTTGAGGCTCTTTTCCTGGTTTAATTGCTTCAAAAGTATGAGAAAGTTTTTTTCGAGAACGAATTCTACCACCGTAGCTGTATTCTCCACTAGCAGGATCTTTAACGGAACCAACCACAATGGATTTAGTTTTGTTTTGACTTGTTAATAAGGTATGAGTATCCAGCAATTTACTTAAAGCATCAGGCTCTAGGATAGTATCGTCATTTAGCCAGAGATAGTATTCATAATTATGCTTCATTGCTTCGGCAAATGCGAAATACATACCTCCAACCCAAAACAGATTACCGTTACCCAGCAAAATTTTTACGTCAGGATAATGATTTTTTACTGCTTCTGAAGTTCCGTCAGAGCTACCATCATCTACTAAGTAAACTTGAAAAGATTTATTTTGTCTGTATAAAGCTTTAAGACATTTTAATGTTACATGACTTCTATTATGGCAAGTCATGAGAACCGCTAATTTTAGATTATTATTTTTTTGATTTTGAGACATAGAAAAAATGTAATTGCTTTTTGTGATTAATGACTTATGTTGAAATGTTATTTAAGCTAACTGATTGTTTAAATTTAAGCTTGATTAACTCAAAATTAATTTTATTTTGACTAATAATATTTCTTCGCAATTGGAAAAGTAGAAATACTGATTAAAGCCTGATCTAATTTCCTCATTGACTGTTGCCATTTCTCATCCAAAGATAATTTGACAGTTCCAATATCAGAACGACTACTTGGACTACCTGCAATAATATGATCTGTACTCATTTTTACAGTTGAACTATCTATAAAAGGAAGATTTGTAGCCTTTTCGTCAAGAAAATTGAGTATGTGCTCTACAATCATCTGGGGATTTTGAATGAAATTTTCATAGCTTATCCTCAAATAACGTTTGCTAGAAGAATTTAACAGCATTTCTACAGCGTAGTTTTTAAGATTCCAAGATAAAGAAGCATGTAGCGGATTGTACCATTGACACTCTAGTTCCCCTTTCAGTTTACGCTGTTCCAAAGAATAACAAATACCTTTTGGGTTACGTACTAAGTGAATAACGTATAAATCTATAGAAGGCAATAAACTCAAAATATAACCATACCAAGAGGCTTTTGTTGAATCAACAATAACTTTACTATTCGTTGTGACTTGAATAGCTTGATAAAGTTTTTCTAAATTAGTTAGATATTGACCTACTTTTTTTTTGAAAGACTTATCTTTTATTAATCCAAAATAGTGAGGTAAAACCATAGAGCGAGTTAGCTTTTGTAGCTCGATCATTTCTAATACCTTGAATTTATTTATACCATTAAAAGCTTCATTAAATACTTGTTGCCAGACTAAACAATCTGTAAATAAATGTCCACAACTACAAATTCTATTTTCTACGATTCCATGCAGCCAAATATCTCTAAGTTCTCCCCAAGCAACGAAGCCATCTATTTGTCCTAGTACCCTGTTAACAATTGTACTTCCACTGCGTTCAAAGCCAGATATATAAAGTACTTTCATTTTGGAATTGTTTTGCATGAGTAGCCTCTTAATTTTTCTAATCAATTTTTAATTAGGTTGTACTTAAAAGTATTGATCGTAGTAAACTATAAAGTTTTTATTGATAACTGATTTACCTAACATTGAAAAAGTATCGTCTTGGACTGTAGCTATAATTAATCCCTAAAATCTTTTTAGGGTATCGTTTTTTCATCAAGCGTTTATATTCAACAGAGCTTGATAAACATACTGCGATAAAAAGAATCCCATATACACTAGTAGATCCCAACCCCATTCCAACATCAGCCAAGCTAGCTAAACAAGTAAATACTAAGAATTGAAAGACCCAAAAGAATTCTACCTTCTTAGTTGAGAATAATAAAATAAATACTTTAAAAAAGACTGTTATAAGAACAATACCGTACGATATTAGTCCAAAAAAGCCTAAATTAGCAAATATTTCTATATAACCACTATGAGCATTAAACGTACTAGGAATTCCTGTATTTGATGCCCAGGTGTTAAGAATAACGTGGACACCTGCATCGGAATTCCAGAAAGCACCATAGCCGTAGCCCCACCAGAACCGCTCGTCTAATACCTTTTCTATAATCAAAGTCCATATTGGTATACGTCCGTTGAATGTTGTACCTTCTCCTAGAAGGTCAACTAGAATGGTTTCCTGATTAGCGACAATGAGTATAGCTACAGTACCTACTAAAATGCAAACAAAGCTCAAAAGAATCACTTTCAGCTTATATTGTTGTTTGACCATGCCATAAAGTGGCATCTGTAACAGTAATACAAATAGAAGAAGCAGACCTGTTGAGCTTCTAGCAAATATAGCCAAAGGTACTGCTATACCAAGTCCTATCCAGCCTAACCAACTTCTTCTCCATTGATATTTATTGAGAGCAATAATTAAAAACAGGATCGCTCCTAAAATCATTGCGCGACTCATATAGTTTTTATAGGGAAAAATACCTTGCCATCCATTTGACCCAATTCCATAACTAGGAATAGCTATACAAATCCCCCAACTCAAAATTGCTGACATACCAAATACTAAAGCCAATATTTTCATCTGCTCTTTAAGGCTGTAGCGAGTTGTAAAGTATGCCCCAAATAAAAATGTACGCAACAAACCTCTACTAATATCTAAAGTGCTATTTACATTGGTAGACCAGACCACAGAGAACATCGCAATCCCTACGAAGATCATTAGAGGAATATTTCTAGTTGCAACGTAGGCTATACGCTTCCAATGTAAAGCAACTAAAAAGAAAGTAACAGGATAGCTTAAAGCATTAACCAATGATGATGAAATAGGTGGTGGAACTCTAACATCCATGAAATACAGTAGCCAGATAACTGTGACTACTATTTCCAATTTCTCTAATAAGCGACGATGAATTGAGAGATTGAATAATGGTATCATTCCTATCTGCCTACTCATGAATTGGTTTATTTGGCATTTTCATAGAGATTATTCTCCTTTCTTAAATACTTTCACTGAGTTGTGCTATCTCTCTAAAGCTATTTTGTTGCTGTTCACTGAAATTCTGTCTCTTTTGATTATTGCTCCCCTCAAGGATTTCAGTAAAAAGGGAATTGTAGCGATGCGCTTGAATTTCTAGAGCAAATTCTTGTTCAGCTTTTTCACGAGCACGATAAGCTAGTTTCTGATTCCGTTCTTTGTTTTTTAATGTCCAAGTAATACCTTGAACTAAGTCATCAATTTCGTAGGGTTTTACTAGATAGCCATTTTGCTGATGTTCAATCATGTCAGGCATTCCTCCAATATTAAAAGCAATACAAGGAGTTCCGCAGGAAATTGCCTCTAACACAGTATTAGGTAAGTTATCTTGGATAGATGGAGCAATAAATGCATCTGCTGCTGAGTAAGCCAAAGCCAGCATTAAATCATCAGTTAAAGTTCCTAAATAATGAGATTTAAAACCAAAATCAACCGCTTTTTCTGGTTTTGAAGCTCCTACTACAATTAATTCCATGCAGTCATTCGAGCCTAAAGCACTTAGTTTTTGTAATGCAGGCTGTAATAAGTGAAAGCCTTTACGTTGATCGCTGGTGGCTTTTAAGGACAAGAATAGAACAAGCTGCTTATCTTGTGGTAGTTTCAGTAGTTGTCTAGCTATTTTCTGATTAATTGGTCTAAAGATATTTAGATTTAAACCGTATGGAATTACTTCAATTCGTTTATTTTTAAATAAAGAGCTAGCCTTGGCACAATTTGCTAACCATTTACTAGGGGTAACAATGGTCAAGTTTAAGTTTTGCCAAGCTTTTTGTTTGCGTTGCCAGACCCAACTAGACAAATCCCAATTTTTATCACTACCCAGTTGAGGACAACCACCACACGAATTAGTATACTTTTGACATTCTTGGTCGTAATGGCAGCCTCCTGTAAATGCCCACATATCATGGAATGTCCAGACTATTGGCTTATTAAATTTAGCAATTGATTCGATTTGAAGATAACCTGCACCAATCCAGTGTAAATTAATGATATCTGGGTCTAGTTGAGCAACTTGAGTAGTTATTTGATAAGGTAGCCAATTGGCAGAAAAACGTTGTTTTCCTCTTTGGTTATAGAGTTTCAATGGTATCTGGTCTAGAGTCAGCCGAAGACCAGTTTTAACTTGTCCAATCCCTGAGGCAAGATTAGTTCCGAAAACATTTGGGTCTTGGCTGTACTTTAGTTGCGATAACATCTGAGATTTGACTGAAATCTGATTCAGACCTTGATGTAGGCGATAAGCTGCACGAGCTGCACCACCTTTAATATCTGAAGTATTCAATAATAAAGCTTTCATAGTTAAATTACACCTCAAATATGCTGAATACTATTGTTACCAATATTCTGCCAACCTTGATGGAGACAATAACTAGAGAGAGAAGTTCCGTCTTGAGGATCGAAAGTGTTAATCATTGATGTTTTCATGAGAAATTTTAGCTATAACTATTAACTAGCTCTTGAAGAAAATCAAGATGACTCTTGCTCTCTACTTTTAAATGTTCTAGAGCTACAAAATTAAATTTTGATTTTGCCTTATTTATCTGTTCGACATTGGTAATAAGCTTTGCCAACTTAAACAATTCATTATGAGAGAAAAAAGCAAAGTCAGCATTAATGCTTTTTAAAAAACTTATAGTTTTTGCTTGTCCTTCAAAACTATAAAAAGGTACTTTTAAAGCTAAAGCAGTTAGTCCAAGGTGAAGTTTTGATGATATTAATAAATCGAGACTAGCTAAAAATTTAAGAGTTAAATCTGGATCTGTATAGGTATGATGTCTGATATAAGGGGATCTGATTTTTGGCAATAATTCATAATCTTGGGAGGAATTTGGTAAGTGTGTTCGGATAAAATGAAAAACTATGTTTTTTTGCATCGTTGCAATCAAACTCAAATAAAAAGCCAAGAAGTAGTTTGCTTTGGATTTACCTATATTTATGCCTACGTGCAGCTTATCATCTGAGTTGGGCGATGAAGGGAGAACCCACGTATCAGATACCGTTAGTAATATATCAGGATGATAAACTGCATTTTTGCCTAATTTTTTTACTAATGGCACATCTTCTTGGAGTCTAACTGTAAAATCACCACAGTTATCACTTTTCCAGAATTCTTCCCTTCGATGATTGAGGGGCGTATCAATACCTCTGCCATCTCCACCTACAGAAATAGGAAAAATCTTACATTTCTTCTCAGAACATAGCCTGGTAAGTTCAAGAAAATCATTTTCTAAAATATCAGTACTACTTTGATTTTGTGGAGATTTTTTTTCACTAGTTCCTGTCAACATTCCACCACCACCAATAACACCAAAGCTAGCATTCTCCAAGAGATCATTTAGGGATTTTGCTGATTCTATTGAATATTTTTGAGCAAGACGCTCATCAAGACGATAAACACAGGGATGTACCCCTAAATCTTTAAAATATTTGGCAAATTGAATTGCCATTAAATCATCGCCATAATTGCCGTGATTGTATGAACCCCAAATAGCTACTTTCATGATTACTTATTTTATTGAACCTAATTTTTGCATATTTAAATATTGTCCAAGTCTGCCCTTAAGTTGTTTAACATTATTTTTTAGGCGTGCAACATTAGTCATCCGATGAATATTTGTTTGTATAAAGGTATCTGTTTGCGAATCCCTAACAATAAATTGCGGATGTTCTAGAGGAAAACTCATAGACTGTCTTTTCAGATTGACACGTTGTTCATTAGTATCATGAGTATGAGTAGCATCCTTACCAAAACCGATATTAGTAACTAAATTCACGCTGGGCAAAATACTTAAACCACTTTGTAGCCAACAGGCAAGCATCCATTGGTAATCCCAAATATTTACATGCTCTTCGTAAACAGACTCAAATATTTTTGTCCAATCTTTGGCATCATTACTATTTTCTAGGACATCTTCTAGCCAATTATTATTTTTGACTAATGGCCAGCAATGCATACCCAAGTCAAAGTATTTCCAAGCTCTTCTCCAAGTAGCCCAACCCCAGGAACGTTGATAGCGAGAAAAGAAATAACTATCTGAAGTCAATCTAATTCTATTAGGAACATTTAGAGCAGAAATAGACATAATTCTCTCGTCGTATCTGTAATGTTTGAGTAATTCTTCGCAAAACCTGAAGAAAGTAAGATCGGGTAGACAATCATCCTCTAAAATAATTGCTTCTTCCACATTTTCAAAAACCCAATCTAGACCACTAGATACTCGCTTTCCACAACCTAAATTGACATCCGAATAATTTTTCAGGACTTCACAATCCCAATCAACGCGATCAATGATGGCGCGAGTAGCAGCACATTTTTCTGATTCACCTGGTTGGTCTAGACGTGCTCCATCAGCAATGACTAAAAGTTTTGGAGGTTTTACTTTGCGAATAGCTTCAAATACTTTTTCTGTTGTATCTGGACGTTTGAAAATTATGAATGCAACTGGTGTTTTCATGAGTAAATAGTCAATATCTAAAACATAATTTTGAAAAACTTTATAATTTATCTAAAATCTTTTGAAACGCACTTTTAAGTTGTGCTGTAGAGTGAAGACTTCTATAATCTTCAAAATGTGGTTGTAAGTTTCTATTATTCATTTCTTCCTGATAACATAGATCTTCTATTGCCTCAATACATTGATCCACATCTCCCTCATTGATACTCAAACCCAACTTAAATTTTTCAATTCTTTCTGCCATGCAAAATTTCTTGCTAACTATGATGGGCTTTTCTGAGATTGCTGCTTTGGTCAACATATTGCTACTGTGAGGAAATTTTTCATAGGCAGCAAATAAAATATCACAGATATTAACTAAAGTATTAAATGCTGTTCCATCTGGAATGCTTTCAAAATAAAAGAAACAGTTAGACTGTCCTGAATTAACAAAATTTTGGATATTAGTTAGCTCTTGTACTGTAAAGGTCTGTTCTGCCAATCGACCTGCAAAAACAAAAAAATATTCTTCTTGCGCCATTTGTTGAGCCACTTCTAAAAGTGTCAAAAGTCCTTTGCGCTTGCTTTGCGATCCCAACAAACCAATTATTTTTTTCCCCTGAGCTTGCTCTTTTATTTGCTGAATAATTGGAAAATTAAAGTCAGGTGGTGATGTATCTGTAAAATCAGGAAAAGTGATTACAGATTTACCTCCAATCTTACTTTGCAATTTTTCCGAGATCCCTTCATCAAGAACTGCGATCGCTGGGCAATGAGCAGATTTTAGCATTGCATGTTCTCTCAAAGGACCACGACAAATAGACCAAAACTTCTGTCTGAGTCTTAAGTGTCGAGGGTGAAAGTACAAACCAGACCATTGGTAAGGAAATATTGTGTCAATTAGATGATGTGTCAAATAGGGAGCCAAGTAACTATCAAGCCAGGGAAAAAATACTAAATCTGGTGAATTTCCTATTTTTAAGGAAACATACTGAATTGATTTTTTAACATTACGCCAACAATTTACTGCATTTAGAATTAGGCGAATTTGCAGGACTGGAAATGAGCTAGGTTCTGGTTTTTGAAATTTAAAGGAGTAGAGTCTCTCTGGATGTAAACAAGAGTTTTGGATAATCCATTCACTCAGTTCTTTAGGTTCCGGACAGAAGACAATAACTTGGTGACCAAACTCAAGCAAAGTTTTAGTGAATATCTTGAGGTATGTTGGACGATGCCCTCCCCAATTATCTTCAATGAGAGCAATAGTTTTCAATTTTTTAACCTCCCTGTTATTGATTTTGGAGAATCTGATGATATAGTCTGATACACTTTTGGATTTGTAGTTTAAGGGGTTATTTTGCTTGAGCGATCGCCCTTAGGGCGGTGGGCTTCAGCCCAATCGCGCGATAATTTTTACTTAAAAGTAGAAACTTGGGGCTTCTCGCTGATAAGACTCAATTGACTGCACCAGCAATGAAAGTAAACTTGGAGCTTTTCGGAGTAAACGTCTTGTGTAGCGTAATGGATTTGGAGTTGAGAGAACTGACAATATGGGATATTGTTGTACGATCTTTTCCCACTCCTGCGTAACGGAGAAATTTGATTGTGATTGTGCCGCAAGTTTTCGTGCTTTACATCCTTGCACTGCCAGTAAATCTTCAAAGTTGAGCGCTGGTTGGCGATCGCTGGCAGCAGCACGCAGTGGAGTATAGAGGGGATGAAACGCGAAATCATGTAACAGCACGAGCTGATCCAATTTTTTACGAAAATGACGGTTGATTTTATTAGTATTTGTTAAAGAGCGATCGTGTATTCGTGATGTTGCTAAAGTCAGTGGAATATAGGTCAGTCCTGTATGGATCGCAATTCTTGCCCAAAGCTCAATGTCACAAATGCCTATAATATTAGTATTAAAGGTGCCAAAACGATCAAATGCGTTTCGATGTAACATTACAGCGGTTGGTTCGCCAACAATATTGAACCAAAAGTAGTTTACTATAACGTTACAAAAATCACTTGCAGAAACCTCCGTCGAATTGGGAAATAGACTGTCTATTGACAAATCTGACAAAAATTTGAGAAAGAACTTTTTGGTTTGTTCGTTTGTATCAGGCTCAAACAAAAAATTACGACGACAGCAAATAATAGCACTTTCAGGTTGGCTTGCAGCGAGCATCTGCTCTAGACAATCAGGTGCAATAAAATCATCGGCATGAACATATTTAATCCATTCACCCTCAGCTAACTCAAGACATCGATTGAAGTTAGGCACGGCTCCAATATTATGCTGATTAATGATTACACGAATTCGCGAATCAAGCTCAGCATATTCCTTAACAATACTGAGAGTTTCATCTGATGAATGATTATCGACGATTAGTAATTCAAAGTCAGTAAATATTTGCGCAAGAATGCTATCGAGACACTCTCTCAGATATTTGGCAGCATTGAAGGTTGGAACACAAACGGATACAAGAGGAGTCATAAGGAGTAAAAATTGAGAAAACTAGATGATTAAAGGTTATTTTTCGTGATCTATATATTCACAAAATAAAATTTGATTAATAAGCTATGAGACAATTTTGCTTAAGGATTCTGAAAAAGCTTCAAGCTCGTTACCCCAGTTATAAAATACATTTTTGCCATTTAGTATCGGAGATTCTAAAACAAATTGACTAAAATCTTCTGCATCAAATACATCTTCAATTTGATATACTTGCTCACTGGGAAGTACAGTACCGCCCCAAACTGAATTAATTTTTTGATCGCGAATTTCTATAGCTTTCTTACTTAAGTATGGAGCATACAGTACCCCCGTACTGTTAAAAGAGATCGCAATATCGCATGCTTTCACATCATCTGTAATGGGACTGTTCATTCCCGATATCCGCAGCTTTGAACCTGCGCATGCAGTTAGCAAGGTTTTGATAACTAAATCATCGTATTCATCACTACGTAAACGGACATTAATCGTCTCGACTTCAGGCATTTTATTTAATGCTTTCAGGATTTCAGGAACACGTTCTAAAAGAGATTCACATCGATGTCTATCCCAGCCAGAAAGTGAGGATAAAAATAAAATGTTGAATTTTCCTCTTTCTTGAGTAACGCGATCAGAAGAAATATCGAAATCTTTCGGTAGTCTAACCTTAGGCTCCAACCATCCTAAATTAATTATCTCAGTAGAAGCTAAACTAATTTTTCGTAAATAATTGTCATGATGAGGACAATAAGACATCACAAATGATGCACTTAATGGAGATAGACTTCTCTGTGGGAAACCGTGAGGTATCAACATTGATGGAATATCTGTATTTTGGCAAGCAATTTGCATTGCTGTATCTGCCAAGTATTTTCCATGAGACAAGATCACTAGTTTAGGATTTGTCATTTCCAATAGGTGTTTCAAGAGACATGAATTCTGCTCTATCTGAATTGCAAGTTCAGTTAAATGTACAAAAACCTTTGGAGCTACCTTAAATGAGTGAAATTTTTCAAAAAACGAGTAAATATAACTGCATTGTTCAATGATTTCTTGACAAGTTTTCGATGAGAGATTGAATTCAGAAACCCTATCACATTGTCTTAAGGGTAAAACCTCATTAAACTCTGGCAATTCCATTGCCAAAAGATTATTACTAAATCCAACTATTCCAGTTCTTAATCCCTGCATCTGGCATTGCTTCGCTAATAGTTTCTGAATGCCAAGACCATGAGGGCTAGAAATAAAATGATTGAATATTACATCACATTGATCGTAATTCCTTAATCGATACTTTAATTGATAATCATCAAAAAAAATATTTGCTGAATTCCTTAAATTTCTTGCTGAACCTTTGAGCTTTTCTTTGATCTCAAGCTTTAATTGATAGTCAACTTTTTTTTGCTTTAATAATTTGGTTCTACCTACCCATACATGGTGTAGATAATAATAAAGAGAAGATTGAATGCTTAGTCGAAATTCTGAAGGATTAACTGCATGATAAAGCTCACAAGTTGTTTTAGTCTGGAAATCATCGCAGCTGATAAATGAGGTACTCATCTCAAAAATTGCATATAAATTTTTAATTTTTTAATTGCTTCTTTGGCGTTCTGAAGTTGACTTCTACTTCCAAACCTTCCAAGGAGCTTGACTATCATTCCAGAGCTTTTCCAAATATCTTTTATCTCGCAAAGTATCCATCGGCTGCCAAAAACCTTGATGTTTATAGGCAGATAGCTGCTCTAGATGAGCTAGTTTTGTTAAGGGTTCTTGCTCCCAAACAGTAGAGTCATTCTCAATCATGTCAATTACTTGGGGTTCAAGAATAAAATAACCTCCATTGATCCAAGCTCCATCTCCCTCTGGTTTCTCTTGAAAATTTGTGATTTTCGTTTGCTCTTGTCCGAGATTAATCGCCCCAAAGCGTCCAGGGGGTTGAGTTGCCGTTAGGGTGGCTAAGGTTTTTTGTTCTTGATGAAAAGCAATCAACTCAGTAATATTGATATTACTTACTCCATCCCCATAGGTTAAGCAGAAGGTTTCATCACCAACGTACTCTCTGACTCTTTTGAGTCTCCCACCAGTCATAGTCGATTGACCGGTATCTACCAAAGTAACTTGCCAAGGTTCAGCATAACCATTGTGAACATTCATTTTATTGAATCGCATATCAAAGGTGACATCGGACATATGCAAAAAATAGTTGGCAAAGTACTCTTTGATCATGTAACCTTTATAGCCACAGCAGATTACAAAGTCGTTGATACCGTGAGCAGAATAAATTTTCATAATGTGCCAAAGGATTGGTTTGCCACCAATTTCTACCATTGGCTTTGGTCGAATACTGGTTTCTTCACTCAATCGAGTTCCAAACCCGCCAGCGAGGATAATTGCTTTCATTAAAGTTCCTCAAAAACAATCTAAAGTCCATTTTATTAATGTGGAATAATCGTAAAAAACTTTTCAACTAGAGATAATCAAGTCGGAAGAAAACGTTTGCCCGTAATTAGCGTATACTTTACCAGCAAACGAATAGGCCGAAGCACATAGTAAAGAAAATAGGCAAAGTCTGGTAGCTCTAGAAGCTCACGATCTTGGTTAGTTGGTATGAATATTCGTCTAAGTTTATCAAAAGCCCTTAAATTATAGGGAATGAATTTCAGCGCTCCTCGAAAATGTCTCGTCTGTCCGATACGATCCATTGTTTTTCCAGCATATGATTCAAAAAGAGCCACCTCAATCAAATTCATTTCTGTACGCCAGCGATAAGTATCAGACGGAGTAGGTGGACGGTGAGTTTTAGCATGGGGTTGGAATGCTTCTGGTTCTTTCATAGTCTCCTTAGATGAGTTTTTATAAAAACCAAGCATTCTGTCGTCATAGTTTTCTCCAATAAATGAACAGATATTTTTGAGAGTATCTTCAGTTCGAAGAATGAGGTCTTCATAATGAATCTCAAGATATGATTCGGTAGGCAGCTTCAGCCCTGATTCAATACCTGCTTCAACACTTTTGTGCCAGAGTTTTGCTGCGCTATGTATTGTTCGACCCGCATGCCACAAAAAGCGTCTGATTACGTGACCTTCCTTATGACGATTATTAAGATATAGAGTGCGCAAAGAGATACAAACATCTCGTCCATCACGAATGAGATGAATAAACTTAGCAGAAGGAAACACCTGATGCAAGCGATTTATGTCACTGATGTATTGTGGTGTTTTATCCCCCCAGCGAGGTTTATTTTTTAGATGGGTACAATTCCGAAAT
Source organism: Pleurocapsa sp. PCC 7319 (assembly GCF_000332195.1). NCBI lineage: Bacteria > Bacillati > Cyanobacteriota > Cyanophyceae > Pleurocapsales > Pleurocapsaceae > Pleurocapsa > Pleurocapsa sp. PCC 7319. The sequence goes on along the minus strand of NZ_KB235919.1, from coordinate 419,243 downwards.
ACAGCATCAATTAGCTGACTAAGAAGTGGCTGCTTTAGACAAGAAATTGTGTCCCAGAGCTTTTTATTAGAGGCTGCTCGAAATTTAAATTTCGGATTTGCCCATCGCTCATGGTTAGATATGATATCAAAAGCCAACCGCTTATCCTCCTGACTCAGAGGGGAATTTAGTGGTAGCTTATTCATCAATTCAGTAAGGAAGAAGGATTCATCGGGGACTCTTAGGCGGGGATGCTCGTTGAGCATTAATCTCAGCATAGTACTTCCTGAGCGCGGACAACTAACTAGAAAAAACGGCTCATTTTGAAATTTTGAACTCATAACTCGTTTTTCTCCCTCATGATTTATGCTGTGGATTCCACTCAAATTAAGCTTGCTTTAATGCAAAATTTACAAAAACTCCTCTAATTTCTCCAGCGCAACCCAGAAACCTTCTCCTTCATTCTTGTGTCCTTGCCAAATCTCTGGAATAAAAGAAGCTTGGCTTGCTTTTTTAGCTAAGTCTGCTGATAAAGCAGGAAAATCAATATCACCTTCACCGACTTGTAAACCTTCACCATCTATACCTTCCGCATCAGCAATGTGTAAATGTGCAGTGTAATGACTAACCTGTTCGACAAACTCTTTAAACGACCATTTATGATGGTTGCAAGCTAATTTAGAGTGAGAAACATCTAAACATATACGGTAGTTTTGTTCTTGGCAGAATTGAACCGTATCTTGAGGATCTACAAAGAGGTTGTGGTAACGTTGTCCGCCAAAATGCCAAGGAAAAGGTGGCATAGTTTGGGGAATAATTTCTACTTCATCTTTATCTAAAGTTGAGAGGCTATCAATCAGTAGTTCGTATAACTCAGTTTTGAGAGAACTTGGTAAGGGTTTGTCTTCACTAAAGCCACCCACATTAGTTACGATACAAGGCCGAGATGCTTGACTAAAATATGGTTTAAGTGATCGCGTTAAATCAATTACTTTTTGTAATTCTTTAATTGATTGCTGGCGATAGTCTTCATTGGTGGAGCATAAATCTAAAACTAGATCGCCCGCAAATAGTTCGGGACTATGTACCACTAAATCTAAATCGTAAATGCGATCAAAATATTGCTTAATATCTTGTTCTAAGTCTTTATAGCTGAGGTGGAACTCTAATAAGTCGGGATTAGTTTTAGCCAAGATCCTTTTAAAGTCGTGATAGCGTACCGGCAAACCCCAAGGACGTTTAAACTTATAGGAACGGGCAGAAACACGTTCTCGTTCTAAGTCACTGAGAAAGAAAAAGTCTCCTGCTTTAAATGTTCTTTTGGCTTTTTTGCCGATTAATTCCACTTTGCGATTGGGTTGTAAACCCTTTCCAGGACTTTTAACCTCAATCATGGTTTCGCTAATTACTTCTCCCAGCTGCAAGTCACAATTAATGACAAGGCTTTTGGCAAGGGTTTCGCGGTTCATCAATTCCCCTTGACTCAAACGGCGATCGCCAGATTGACCGATCGCTGCTTCTACCTGGCGTATTCCTTCCACCATCGCCTGAAATTCTTGAGGTAACAGACTGACTTTGTGGTCGTTGCCCTCCATGGATTTATCAAGCGTAAAATGTTTCTCGATCACTTTGGCACCTTTGGCTATAGATGCGATCGCAACATTAATATCTCGCTCGTGACCAGAATAACCAACGGGACAATTTCCCAACTCTTGCAGACGTTCAAGATAAGCCAAGTTCACATCTTTAAAAGGGGCGGGATAAGTAGAATTGCAGTGTAGTAGTACATACATTGCACCTAAACGCTGCAATAAACTAACAGTTTCAGTAATTTCAGCTTCAGTTGACATTCCTGTGGAACAGATTAATGGCTTTCCTGTATTAGCCAACGCTTTGAGAAAGTCATGATTGGTTAAATCTGCCGAGGCTACCTTGTAAGCTGGCATTCCATATTCTTCTAACAGACTTAAGCTTCTCTCATCCCAGGGAGTACATAAGGGTAAAATATCCCGCTCTTTACAATAATCAAAGGCGGTAAACATTTCCTCAGGACTGAGCTGGAAACGAGATAGTAAATCTAAAGTATACTGAGAACCTAAATCTTCACTAGCATCATTAGCATTACCAGCGTTTACATAAAGCGAACTCAAATCCCGTAGTTGAAATTTGACACAGTTGGCACCAGCTAACAATGCTGCGTCTATCAGTTGACGAGCTACTTCTAAACTACCATTATGGTTGTTCCCAATCTCAGCAATAATAAAGCTTGGAGATTCCGCATCGATAGTGAACTTACCGATCTGAATAACTTGCGATCGCTTTCTGGCTACTGCTACTAAATGGTGGTTTTTATCAATTAGGGGAATAAATTCAATTGTGTCTGATAAATAAGATTGAATCTTTTCCGGTTCATCACCGTCAAAGGCATATTTAAAGTTTTTATTTGCAACCTTAGAAACCGACTGATTGAGATCGATGGTATTTTGACTGACTAACCACCGCCGAAAGTCACCATCAGTCATGACTCCTTCAAGTCTGCCAGATTCAGTTACAGAAAAGATAACTTTACTTTTATTATCACTAATCTTTTTCAAGGCATTAATGATGTTGTCTTCGGAAAAAACGATATATTTAGCAATACTTCTATCAATAAGCATTTACTGTCACCTGCTTTTTTAGTAAAGATTCGGCAATTTCAAAATCGAGAAGTGAATCTATTTCCCAGCTTGCTGCTTCACTCATAGGAAAAAGAGCAATTTTACCGCCCAAGCGATTATTTAATTCTTTTAATACCCAAGGTTTGAAAATATAAATTGAACCATTTTCCACATATTGTGGCTCCATATCTTGACGGCGCAAACGGTGACGATAGTCGTAATTAATCGATTGGGCTATACCATCAGTTTCTTGCCAGAGAAATCGATGAGAAGGAGAAACCGACAACAAAGAATCAGTATTTTCTTGGTTCAATTTTCGAATAGCATTGTCAATATCCTTCCCCGTTCTAATGGGAGAAGTACATTGCAAAAACACCACCAAATCTATGGCAACACCAGTAGCTGCAATAGTATCAACTGCATGAATTAAAGCTGATTCAGAAGAAGCAGTATCATTAGCTAATTCATGAGGGCGATTAATTATTTCTGCACCATAGTCTAGAGAAATTCTGGCAATTTCGCGATCATCTGTAGAAACGTAAACTCGATCTACAAATCTTGCTTCTTTAGCATTGATAATAGAATGAGCAATCAGTGGTTTATTAGCTAATTCCCTAATATTTTTACCAGGTAAACCTCTAGAGCCACCACGGGCAGGTATTATAGCAATTATTGACATTTGCAATGCTTCCCCAGGTAATAGGTTTACTTTTAATTAGCTCGTTCTGAAAAGAAAGAACTTAAGAATAGATTTACACTCAAAAACAAGCAACACATATTAGTTACTTTTCATACTCTAGTACTCCGAGAAAATACGTACGTGATATTACTGATTTAGATTAACGACCATGAGCTTAAACGCTATTTCAGAAAACGACAAGAGTTACAACCAGATTGTTATAAATCTACACATAAAAGATTCGTATTAATGTTTGGGATTCAACGAAAATGGAACTTGATGCTATCAAAAATTTCTGTAAGATAAGCTGAATCAAGCGACACAGAGAATTGGCATTATTGATCGGGTAATGATACCTAGTAGTTATCAAATCTATAAATGTTATTTTTCCCTAGACAGTTAAGAGAAAATAATTACACATTCGGCAATGATCGAGAATTTGATCCATTTACACAGTTGATTTCACAACACCAAGTTGCGTTGAATAGCGTGACTTGAGATTGAGGAAGAGTAAAATGGGACGAATTTCCCCATCAAAGAGCCAAAACTCTCTCATCTGATATAAATTCACTTTAACTTTGCTAGAAATGAATTCAGTTAAATCAAAGGCTGTACTTGTCTGATGTACAGCGTTCATTTAGTGAATTGGTATGAAAATTAAGCTTTAGCGAGCAGTCTTGTATAATAAATAACATTTTCATCCTAATTTGAAACTTGAAGTATGGCGTGTCACGTCTGAAGTGAGACTTCTCACTACTCACTCCTTATGGATGGTTTTAGGAAGGAGAAAAAGATGACCTGTAAAGCTTATCTGACAGAGAATAGGAGTTTCGTAATCTATTCATGTTTGTGATGTACTAATATTTTTATTTGTAGATTTGTAACAATCTGGTTATAACTCTTGTCGTTTTCTGAAATAGCGTTTAAGCTCGTGGTCGTTTAACTAGATCAGTAATATCACGTACGTATTTTCTCGGAGAATTTTGGCTGATGATGTTTCCTAAGTTAGGTAGAAAGGCACAATAAAATGTAAAACCAAAATTTGGGTAACTTTTAGTCTAATTGTTTCAGAGTGTATTGATTTACTTGTTGGCATTTTATAAATCAATCTGCCTGACTACTTAACTTACTTTTAGTGATTCAACTTATTTACTTTACAAATAACATTTAATCTTCTTCCTGATTCAGTAAAGATTTGACGAATCAAGCTAGTTGTGGTGCATTCATGACACTCAATTTAACTATTTTATTCAGTTTAGCTGTACGATTTTCTTCTGATAAAAGAAATTATGAAAAATAAATGGTACGAGTTGCTCGGCGTTAGAATAAACCTGCTTAGTATGACCCAGCTTAACGCCTTAATTAGTGAAGCTATTGCGCTCAACACCAAGTGGATTATTGCTAACCATAATCTCAACAGTCTGTATATTTATCATCACAATCCTAAAATGAGAGACTTTTACGGTATTGCAGATTATATTCATATAGACGGTATGGCTTTAGTCTTTTTAGGTAAATTTTTTCGTCTCCCCTGCAAAAGAAAACACCGTGTTACTTATGCAGATTGGGTATGGTCTTTGATAGCAGAGGCCTCACAACAAGGTTGGCGTATCTTATATTTGGGTTCTAAACCAGGAATTGCTGACAAAGGAGCTCAGATTCTACAGGATAAGTATCCAGGTTTGCAAATGGTTACTGTAAATGGTCATTTTGACCTAAATAGCTCAGAAAACCAGGTAATCTTAGGTAAAATAAATGCTTATCAGCCTCATATCTTGATGGTAGGGATGGGAATGCCTCGTCAGGAACAATGGATTCTCGATAATATCGAAAAGATCGAGACTAATGCTATTCTTCCTAGTGGTGCTTGCATAGACTATGTAGCCGGAGCAGTAGCAACTCCTCCTCGTTGGATGGGAAAAATATGTCTAGAGTGGCTGTATCGCCTCATCAATGAACCTAAAAGACTATGGAGGCGGTATTTGATAGAACCTTGGTTCATAGTTGGACTACTTTTTCAAGAATTCCTTTATCAAATCGGCAGTAAACTTCATCTTTTGAGGAAGAAGAGGAAAAGTCAGTCCACTTCCGTAATCAGGAATTAATAAGTTATATAGCAATTTTTTTCTAGTTTTCAGCCCACGAGCCTCAGAAAATGTATTGGAGAAGCTGATAAAGGTGATGCTGTTAAGACCATTTAAATACAAAACAAAAAAATGTATAGACCAGCTTATTTCTTAACAAACAAGAAAAAGATATATGCAGTTAGCAATAAAGCTCGTGATCTTCGTTTACCTCAAAATATAGGATTCGACGTTCGCAATATTACACGATTAGTAGTGCTAACTACATCCGATCTAGTAGCGATCGCCTTAGGATGGCATTTGGCTACTAATGACAATAGACTCACACTTTTGTTTTCTTCCGAGTGGCAGGGTTCGGAAATCGACTTATTGTTTTCATCTTTCTTATTTCTTAGTATATTCTTGTTATCAGCTTTTCAAGCTTACGGTCGAGGAGACAAAAGCAGAAATCCAATCAATTCATTAAAGGCAATAACTCTAGCTTATTTAGCTTTAATCCCAATAGTTTGGGAACTGTATGGAACAAATCACTTTTCTCAGCTATTTTGGGCTTGGTTACTTACTTTGTTGCTGAGTAATAGTTTTCGTTTGGCGATCTTTAAGGTGCTATTACATTTACGTCAAAGATATTCTCCCTTGAAAGTCAAAGTAATGCTGATTGGAGAGCGGGAAGATCTGAAAAAGTGCATACCACTATTAAAAAACAGCAAAGAGTATCAAATAGGAATTCAGTTAGATTTATCAAAATTTGATGATTACGATAAAGTTGTCACCATGATTGATAAACTCAATCTGAAACAAATAGATGAAATTTTGATTTGCTCTGGGCACCAAATCAAAGAGTCAAAAGCCTTTCTCTGGAAAATACGCTCTTGTGGTGTATACTGGCGCATACTTGAGCTAGAAACTCAAATCAATCGAAATGATCTAGAAATTTCCCAATTTGAGGGAATCACAGCTTTGAGTATCAGTGAGCTACCAATTGTGGGGATTGATTTTTTAAGCAAGCGCATATTTGATATTACATTCTCGTTTATCTTGTTAGTTGTTTTGAGTTTGCCAATCATGGCGATCGCTTTGTTAATCAAATTGGACTCCCCTGGAGCGGTCTTTTACAAACAAACTCGTGTTGGGCTAAAAGGTAATTACTTTAAAGTTTGGAAGTTCCGCACTATGGTGCAAAATGCCAATCAGCTACAACAGCAATTGGAAAGCAAGAACGAAATTAATGGAGGAGTATTATTTAAAATTAAAGACGATCCTCGTATTACCAGAGTTGGCAAGTATCTTCGTAAATATAGCCTTGACGAACTGCCTCAGTTATTTAACGTTTTACGGGGAGAAATGAGTTTGGTAGGTCCCCGCCCCTTACCATTACGAGATGTTGAAAAATTTGCTCCCGAACACTACTTTCGTCACGAAGTTCTACCAGGAATTACTGGTCTTTGGCAGGTAAGTGGTCGTTCTGACACTGATTCGGAAAATCTATTTAACTTGGATTTTGAATACATTCAAAATTGGTCTTTGGCATTAGATTTTGAGATTTTATTACGAACTATTGGAGTAGTTCTAAATAGTAAAGGTGCTTATTAAATACATATTAGCTATAGGTATAAGATTTTGATGACTTCAAACGCACATTTGGATGAGTATATTGACTTTCAAAAATACTGGTTGGTGTTAAAGCGGCGCTGGATACCTTCCATAGGAATATTTTTGGGGGTCGTTGGTTTTTCTTTAGTATATGCACTGTCTCTAGATAGAATTTATGAAGCTGAAGCTAAACTACTAATTAAAGTCGACCGAAGTGCAAAGCTTACTGGGTTAGAAAATGGTACTGGAGAAATAAAGGGTCTAACCACTGATAGTAATCCTCTATCAACTGAAGCAGAAATTATACAATCTCGACCTGTCCTTAAAAAGCTGATTCAAAAGCTAGATTTAAGAGATGATGATGGTCAACTATTAAGATCCAGAAACCTGGAAGAAGCAGTTAAGGTAAAGCCTATTACGGGAACAGATATATTAGAGATAACCTATACTAATAAAGATCCTGGATTCGCAGCATTAGTTGTCAACAAATTAATCGAACTATACGTCGAAGATCATACTTTAAATAACCGTTCTGAAACTGCCTCAGCCAGAGATTTCATCGATAAACAATTGCCCGAAGTAGAAGCAAATGTTAAAAAAGCTGAAGCAAATCTTCGTGATTTTAAAAATCAAAATCGTATCGCTAGTTTGGAAGAAGAAACAACTGCTAATATTAATTCTCTCTCTAATGTTTCCCATCAGATTGATGAAGTAGAAGCTGAACTAGAAAATGTTAACGCGCGCTACAGTTGGCTCCAGGTGCAATTAAATATGAGTAGACAAGAAGCCTCGGCAGTTAGTGCTTTAAGTCAATCTTTAGCCGTACAGAGGGTATTAGAGCAACTACAAGAAGTAAAAGTATTACTAGCGCAAAGGCAGAATTATTTATCCGATAATGCTCCCCAAGTTATTACCCTCAAAGAAGAAGAAGCAGATTTAGCTGCTCTGTTGGATAGACATATAGCTCAAACTTTGGGTCAGGGACAGCAAGCCATAGTTGAAAATATTAATATTCTGAGCTTGGGTGAACTAAAACAGGACCAGATAGCTGAATTTACTAACTTAGGCTTACAAAAAGAAGGATTAGAAAAACAATTAAAAACTCTTAAAAATACCTACGAATCCCACAAGCAAAAGTCTGACACTTTACCAAGACTACAAGAGCAAAAAAGAGAACTTGAACGTCGCGTCAACGCTGCTCAATCTACTTACCAAACTCTGCTTGATAAGTTACAAGAAACCCAAATTGCCGAGCAACAGAATGTTGGTAATGTTCGGGTGGTATCTGAGGCTGATATTCCAGAAGACCCTGTTGGACCGAGAAAAAAAATGATCGTCGGTGGTGCTGGAGTAGCTGGAGCTCTACTAAGTGTAGGCGCGGCATTCTTAATTGATATAAGGGATCAGACAATTAAAAATACTCAAGAAATTAAAGCGATTTTTCCTTATTCCTTGACTGGCGAAGTTCCAGACTTAAATAAATTTGAAGCCAGCGAACTATTACTTTTGCCCGATAGCTCGACAGTAAATTTGCCTCGTATAGCAGCTAGAAACATCTCAGTATTGCCTATTAGAGAGGCTTATCACAATATTCAACTTAATCTAAAATTGCTAGACAACGAAGTGGCCAACAAAGTTATAGTTGTCACTAGCGCAGTTTCAGGAGAAGGTAAATCTTTTGTTTCAGCTAATTTAGCTGTAGCCCAAGCTCAGTGCGACCAAAGAGTTTTGTTAATCGATGGAGATTTACGTCGCCCAACTCAACATAATTTATGGGAAGTTTCTAATGATGAAGGATTAACCAATGTACTTCGAGAAGAAATTGAGTGGCACCATGCCATACAGAAGGTAATGCCAAATCTAGATTTAATTACTTCAGGAACAACATCTAAACATCCAATATCTTTGCTTAATTCTCTATTAATCAAGACTTTTATTGCTGATCTCTCCGATTATTACGATTGTATTATTTTTGATACGCCTCCTCTAGTTGGTTTAGCTGACAGTAAAATTTTAGGTAAGTTAGCTGATGGATTACTTTTAATTGTGCGACCTGGAGTTGCTAATTATAATAGTGTGGCAGCTGCTACAGAATTATTAGGCGATCGGGATTTTAATTTATTAGGAGTTGTGGCCAATGGAGTAGATATCAGTCAAGAACTTCATAGTCATAGCTATTACTATCAAGATCAAAAGTATTTAGACGCTACGGTTTAATTTTTCTCTTTTCGGATTTTAAGCAATATGAAAAATTTAATCCACTGTATATTGCCAAAAAAAGAATGACCAAGTTTTGTTTACAACATTCTAATTTTTTACCAAATCAAACTGTCATATTTAAAATATGAATTCTCTTATCAAACGAAAAAAAAGACGTAAATTAATTAAAACTGTTTACACTCCTGAAAGTCAAATGCGTCGTCCTAAGAAATTATTGGGATTGATGTGGCGAGATTTACTGGGCTCTAGAGAACTAGCATGGCGATTATTAATTAGAGATATTAGTGCCAAATACCGTCAATCTTTCTTAGGTATTTTTTGGGCCATAATTCCGCCAATTATAACCGCAGCTGGCTTTACCTTGGCTAAAAATGGGGGAGTAATTAATTTAGGTAATACGGAACTGCCGTATCCAGCCTATGTCATGTTTAGTATGACACTGTGGCAAACCTTTGTGGAATCATTGCAAGGACCAGTGCAAGCTGTTACCCAAGCCAAAGCAATGATGGCAAAAATTAACTTTCCCCGTGAAGCATTAATTATGGCTAAGTTGGGTGAAGTATTTTTTAACTTTGGAATTAAGCTGATATTAATAATTGGGTTATTTATTTGGTTTAAAATGCCTGTTACTTGGAGCGTAATCTTAGCTCCTGTAGCTTTGATTCACTTAGTGATGCTGGGAACATTTTTTGGTCTTCTTCTGGCGCCTATGGGAGCATTATACAAAGATTTTTCTATGGGTTTGACTTTGGCCACTAGCTGGTGGCTGTTTATTACCCCAGTTGTTTATCCAGTACCCAATGAAGGTATATTTGGCACAATAGTACAATTCAATCCTGTTACTCCTTTATTAGTTACTACCAGGGAGTTAGCAACTACTGGTCTGGTTTCTAATCCTCAAGGATTTTGGTTGGCGAGCATTTTTGCCATGCTGGGATTGTTTTTGACTTGGATTTTTTATCGAGTAGCAATGCCTTATGTAGTTGAGAGGATTAGTTCATAGATGATTATTGATACAAACCCCAAAATTGATACCGCTCAACAGCCAAATAATAACTCCTCTAGCGATAGCGAAGTTGTTCTTTCTGTCCAAGGAGTTGCTAAAAAGTTTTGTCGAGATTTAAAACGTTCTTTATTTTACGGAGTACAAGACATTGCTGGAGATTTAACAGGATTACGAACTAAAAGCGATCGCCTGCGAGCAAAAGAGTTCTGGGCTTTAGATGATGTGACTTTTCAACTGCGTAAAGGAGAAGCTCTAGGACTAGTCGGCAAAAATGGCAGTGGCAAATCAACTTTGCTACGGATTATTGCCGGTTTAATCAAACCCGATCTTGGCTCTGTTGAAGTAAAAGGTAAAGTAGCACCGCTAATTGCTTTAGGAGCAGGTTTTAATCCTATCTTGACAGGAAGAGAGAATATCTATGCCAATATGTCAATTTTGGGTTTATCTAAAAAAGAAATTGACGAGAGATTTGATGATGTAGTTGAGTTTGCCGAAATTGGTGACGCGATTGACGCACCTGTGCAAACCTATAGTTCTGGTATGGCTGCGCGGTTAGGTTTTGCTAGTGCGATTCATACAGAACCAGATATTTTATTGATTGATGAAGTGCTAGCTGTAGGAGATCTAAAATTTAGAGCTAAGTGTCATCGCAAATTGAATGAGCTACGCCAGAAGGGTGTAGCTTTTATCTTAGTTTCTCATAATCCACAATCAGTACTATCTGTATGTAATTCTGCAGTTTACCTAATCAAGGGAAAATTGATTGTATCTGACGCTCCAGACGTAGTCATGAATCGATATGAAGAAGACTTATTTTTAGGAGGGGTAGAAACATATCCAGGAGAAATAATATTTCCAAAAAAACCCAAACATAAGAGTTTCGGTTTAGATATTATTGCACTTTCATTTAGGGATATTTTTGGTAATATCAAAGATTCACTAAAAAGTGGTGAACCAGCCTATCTTTGTATAGTTTGCCATGCCAAAAATAGTATTAGAGATGTCATAGTACGGGTGATAATTAGAGAAATTTCTGGAGGTGACGAAGTAGCTTTGACGCTGAGTAACCATAATGATAAACAACCGTTTACTATGTCATCAGGAGAAAATCAAATACAAATAGAGATGCCATATGTGGGCTTAAAACCTGGCATCTATTCGATGAAAATTATTTTGAGGAAAGCTCCGATATTTACCTTTGATGTTGTGGAGTCTTATAGATTTAAGGTGGAAGGAGATGGAAGTATGAGTAATTGCATATTTTATCAACCAAGAGCGTGGAAAGTTCTAAGCAAAAGCCAGCAAGAAATCAATAAAAATCCTGAAAATCCTTGAACCGTGCTGAGGTTTAGAGAGAAAGACTGTCTTAGTGAAAAATTAGATGATTTTTAGAAGAATTAAAATATTATGTCGATGCCAAATTTCCTCATTATAGGTGCAGCTAAAGCTGGAACGACTGCATTGTATCATTCTCTAAAAGTGCATCCCCAAATTTATATGAGTCCTGTAAAGGAACCAAAATTTTTTGCTTTTGAGGGAGTACAGGTTGATTGGCAAGGCCCAGGCGATCAAGAAGCATTTAGTAATTATATTACTGATATCAAAGATTACCATAAGCTTTTTGAAGAAGTTTCCCATGAGATCGCTATTGGAGAAGCTTCTCCTTGGTATATTTGTAGTCCGAGAGCTGCTGAAAGAATACAATATCACATACCTGATGTAAAACTGATCGCTATACTTCGCGATCCTGCTGACAGGGCATACTCTCAGTTCTTACATCTTGTACGCAATGGTCGTGAAGTTCTTACTGATTTTACCCAAGCTTTACAAGAAGAAGAATACCGTGTAAGCAAAAACTGGGGATGGACTTGGCAATATAGAAATAGAGGTTTTTATTATAATCAGCTAAAGCCATATTTTGATAGATTTAATCACGATCAAATTAAAGTTTATCTATACGAAGACTGGAATGCTGATCCCATTAATATCCTCAAAGATATCTTTCAATTCATAGGGGTTGAGGAAAACTTTGTTCCAAATATTTCCTCAAGACATAATGTATCTGTTATTCCTAAAAACAAATACTTGCATAATGTATTAACTAAGCCCAATTTGCTTAAATCAATTCTAAAGCCTCTTATCCCAAATGGAATCAGATATGATCTTATCAATAGGCTAAAAAGTCAAAATCTCACCAAACCACCACTCTTGCCACAGGTGCGTAAACAGTTGATCCAGGTTTACCGAGAAGACATATTGAAGCTACAAGACTTGATTCACCGCGATCTCTCAAAATGGCTACAGTGAAAGTAGACGATACAAAAGAATAAAGAATAAAGAATAAAGAAAGAGAAAAAAATGAATATACTTCTTGTTGACGATAATAGAGACATTCCCAATTGGGGATGCCGTGCTACAAGTATAAGCTTACACCAATTACTATCTCAAGAAAATAGTATTACTGCAACAATTGATAAAAGAACTGTCAATCAGGGACAATTACCAAGAGGGAAAATAAAACATTTATCTAAGTTTACGGATTTATTAAATATTAAGCTTAGAGAAGATTTTTTAAGTGAAGATCCAGCTCAAAGTTTGAGTCAGCTTTTTAAGCTTAAAGAAAAAAATCAGGCTTTGAAATCAATTTACGAAAAAGTATCATCAGTAGAAATAGTTGTTATTAATGGTGAGGGTAGTATGATATTTACTACTCCTCCTAGAACAGACTTAAAGTTTCAACTTATGATGATAGAATTGGCTAATTTTTTAAACAAGCCAGTTTATTATGTTAATGCTATGGTTTCTGACTGTCCTGTTAGTGGTCGTAATGCATTAACTTTTAAAGTTGCAATTAAAACACTTTTAAAATGTCATGGTATTTCTTTCAGAGATAATTATTCATATGAAATGATTAAAGATTATGTTTCTGATGTCAACTGTAAAATGATTCCAGACGCCCTTTTTAGCTGGCAAGAACGATATCAATTTGGAGAGAAAAATTACCTTCCAGACAACGGTGATTTCATCATTCCATTTTCAGAGTCAGATAAATATTTGGGAAAACTAGATTTTTCCCAGCCATATATATGTATCGGTGGTAGTTCTCTTGCTGCTCGTAATCATGCAAAAGCTATTCTTGTTTATAAAAAATTAGTAGAAACAATCAAAAAATTAGGCTTGAATGTTTATTTGGTTACAACTTGTAACGGAGATAGGTTTCTGGAGAAAATAGCGGAACTAACAGAGACCCCAATAGTACCTGTTCATGTTCCTATTCTAATGGGAGCTTCTGTTTTAGCTAATGCTCGACTATTTATATCAGGACGTTATCATCCGTCTATTTTAGCTTCATTAGGTGGAACACCTTGTATATTTCTTGGCTCTAACTCTCATAAAACGAAAAGCTTACAAAGCGTACTTGAATATGAAAAAATCAGGGAATTTGATGTTTTTCCTGAAGCTGAGGAGTGTGATGAGATTTTGTACTTAGCAAAAGATTTAATTAATCGAGGAGATAGTCTTCGACAATCTATTAAACACGTTGTCAGTAAGCGAGCAGAGGAATCTAGAGAAGTTATTGAGCTTATAAATTCTCAGCTCAATGCAATCCCGTCTCATAGATAACGGAGGAAGGAACACTAGAATTTTTCCAACCTTACAATTGATCAAACAAGTTCTAGAAGTATCAAAGTTGACAGTACAATCACTTACCCGTTTACCAATCTTTAAAGATAAATTTGATTTTACGCAGGTACTGAAATATGCAATTGTTTGAAGCTGAAAATTTAACTCAATTAGTTTCTGGAGCAGGCTCACGCATAATCGACGACATATACGCCAGTGGAGATAAGTGGGTTCTTCTGGATGCAGATAATGTGGGTGACTATATTCAGTTCTTGGTTCCCAATATCTTGGCTGGAGACTATATGGTTGAATACCGATATAAGTCGTTTTCCGTACGGGGTATTGTCCAGATGTCCATTGGTAATGCTGATGGTAATGGTCAAGTAAACCAAGGAGCAGCAGAGAACCAGTCAGTAGGTCCTAATAATACTTACAGAACAATTGCATTAGGAGCTAAATCTTTTGCAATAGATGGGGATTACACATTTCGTTTTCAAACAACTGTTGTTGGCGATCAGGGCGGCTATAAAATCTCTGTTGATTCAATAACTCTATTTCCAATTAGCACTATTGCAGAATTGGAGGCCGAAAATTTAACTCAATTAGTTTCTGGGGCTAGCTCACGCTTAATATCTGATTCTAATGCCAGCGAAGGAAATTGGATCATTCTGGATGCAGATAATGTGGGTGACTATATTCAATTCTTGGTTCCCAATATCTTGGCTGGAGACTATATGATTGAATATCGATATAAGTCGTTTTCCGTAAGAGGCATTGTCCAGATGTCTATTGGTAATGCCGATGGTACTGGTCAAGTAAACCAAGGAGCAGCGGAGAACCAGTCAGTAGGTCCTGATAACACTTACAGAACGGTTGAGTTAGGAGCTAAATCCTTTGCAACAGATGGGGATTACACATTCCGGTTTCAAACAACTGCTGTTGGCGAGCAAGGCGGCTACAAAATCTCTGTTGATAAAATAACCCTAATTCCAATCAGCGTTACTCCTCCATCGAACCTATCACAGATAGTCACTTCAGCTACCAGTATGAGGCTTACCTGGGAAGCCAGTCCCAGTAATGTAACAGGTTATAGAATTGAACGTATGCAAGGTAGCGGAAGCTGGGACTGGATTGGCGATGCCTCTGCTAGTCAAACTAGCTTTGAAAGCGTAGGAATGGGAGCAAATCAGAGTTGGAATCATCGGATTCGAGCCTTTAATGATAGCGGTGTCAGTAATTATGTGAATGCAGATTTTGCGACAACTTCAAATCATTTTCCTGCACCAATCGGCTTTCTTATTGCACCCAAAGATAATATCTATCCTCGACGAGGTGAAGGCTCAATAGTAGTCAAAGATGATTTAGTTAGATATTATTATGGTCGATATCAAGGCAATGGTGACACAGCCCCCGCTGCCATTACTTTTCAAACCTCTAATAATGGTGGAGATACATGGTCATCCGAAGAGGTTCTCTTTGAACCTCCCAGTGGCCGTACATATATCCTTCCCAGCATTATTAATTTACCTAATGAAAATTTGGGCTTATCTTATGCCGATGTAGATACTTCAGGTAATAGTGGAAGGCGCATTTTTAGGTTTTCAGAAAACTCGGGCCATACATGGTCTGAACCGATTGATATTTCAGATGGGGTCTTTCCCCGTATGACTGGTTCTCACGATAGATTAATTCAATCAAATAATCGTTTACTTTACCCGATACATACTAGGTTTCAAAGTTTTGGTGGTGGTCATGATGAACAGGCTACGTATGTTTATATCTCTGATAACAATGGTCTAAACTGGATTAGAAAAGCTGGACCGCTAAGAAATGAAATAGATTTAATTGGAACTGGAAACAGGAAAGATTTTGGATTTTGGGAATGTGCAATTACAACTACTGCTACGCTTGATAAATTGCTTATGGTTGGTAGAACTGATTCAGGCTTTATTTACAAATCTGTCTCTACTGATAATGGAGATACATGGTCTGAACCAGAAACGACCAATATAGTTCAACCAAAATCCCCTCCCAATATTGCAAGAATACCAGGAGAAAACACGTTAGTTTTAATCTTTGAACCCTGGCATGAAATACTTGTTGATTATATTAGAAGACCAGTTTTAGGCTCTTTCATTAGTAATGATGATGGTGAAACATGGGAAAATTTTAAAATAATCGAATATGACGGAGGTGATGATGGAGGCCCTACTGCTTTTCACTATAGCTCAATCTATTTTGATAGCAATAAAGATGCTTATCTAACTTATTATGGGCAAAATGATGGTGATTTTGGAGGTTCAAGATTTAGAAAACTTCCGAGTACTTGGTTTACAACATAATTTTTGGTTTGTTGTATGAAGGTCTTAGTTCTGATGCCGACCCTAGTCTCAATCCAGCATTTAATATTTCATTTGCCAGCTTTAATTTTGAATGGTTGACAGAAGAAAGTATTGATCCTCCAGATGCGAGTGATGGTAGAGGTGGAGATGTCCAAGCTAATGTCACAGTAAATGTAGCCGAAGATCCTTCAATTTTCTCGACGGATTGGTATAGCTTGTCTGGTTGGAATCAGAATGGCACTGATATATCAATCCTGCCTGAGAGTATGCTGCGTCTCTTTGATAATGCTGATACAACCACTCAGGTGTTTCGTTCGGATATAGATATACCCAATACCTACGCTCTCGAATTTATCCCTCTTTTGTCACTCTCCGAGATTTAAGAGTAGCAAAAATTAAATTTACCCGTCAGGCAAATAGAAAGAAAATTGGTTCATGGTAGCGATAAGTCGCTCTTTACCAAGTAGTAAAGAGCGATTGGGAAAAACATCTAACCAGGGAATAATCATCCAGAAGATAATTGTTGGTTGAATAATTAAACGTAGGTTGTTCAAAGTAGTCTTCCCTGATTCTGACTTTTCACGGCATCTTTTGAAGGGTATATAAGTTGTGTAACAATATTCGCTAACAATTTTATCCATTTCGAGAAATCTGCCCTCTCGATAGAGCAAAATAATTGAGCAGATTTTGAGTGGTGAATGAATCAGACCAAAAATTTAATAACCGAAAAATGTGACTTTGGAGATCAGCGTTTAACCAAAAGGGCTATGTTCATCGAATCGAGATTATCGTTAAAATATGGCAAACCACTCTCCGCGATTTTTGAGAGAGCAAGTGACCTGAAAAGAGCTTATGAATTCTTTGCCAATCCGAAAACTAGCCTAAACAGTGTGTGCCAACCCTATCATCTTCAAACAGCAGAGCAGATTAAAGAACTCTCAATCGTATTAGCAGTAGGAGATACAACCTATCTCGATTACAAGAAAATCCGCGAAAAAAGAGCCGAATATGGACCCATTGGCAATGGTGGGAATGGACTAATTTTACATAGCACCTTAGCTGTAAATGGGGAGAATGGACAACCCATAGGATTATTAACAGAAAAACTGTGGCATCGAAATCATGAAGAAAGTAAGAGTTTAACTCAGAAACAGAAGCAGAAAAAGCAAGCGGAAGCAAGAAGACGTCCGATTGAACAAAAAGAATCTTATAAATGGATAGAAGCTCTCCAATCCGTCCAGAAACTCTTAGAAAAATCCGAACCAGAGAGTATTAGCACCAAAGTAATTCATGTATTTGACCGAGAAGGAGATATCGCGGAAGTCTTTGAACAAGTCAGTCAAACCGCAAATACAGGGTTAGTGGTAAGAGCAGCACATAATAGGGCATTATCAGAGTCAAACAGTTATTTATGGTCATGGCTCCCATCTCAATCTATCAAGATGGAAGTAGCAGTAGAATTAGCCAAACCCCCAATCGAAAAGAGCGAACCGCTACTCTGGCAATTAGATATGCACCCATCAAACTTCGCAGTCCTGCCAGAATGAAAGAACCAGAATATTTTGAAGTTTATGGGGTTTATGCCGTAGAAATTGACCCCCCAGAAGGCTGTGAACCCGTAGAATGGATGATCTTGACCTCCGAACCCGTTACCAATGGGGAACAAGCACAAACCATTTTACGATGGTATACTTACCGTTGGCGAATTGAAGAATATCATAAAATTCTCAAGTCAGGGTGTAAAGCGGAAAGCTATCGTCTATCTGGAGATAGTATGCAAGTTTTACTGGGATTTTTAACGAATATCGCTGCACAATTGTTAAAAATGACCTATGTTCATCGAACCAAACCAGATGCACCTGCATCTTCAATTTTAAATCAGGTACAAATTGAGGTTTTAGCTGCCAAATTTGGAAAATCAGTCACCGCAGTAGATTTAACGGTAGCTTGGGCGATACAAGCTGTAGCTCGTTTGGGCGGTTACTTGAGTCATCGCCGAAAGAGTAATATTGGCATCACGGTGTTATGGCGTGGCTTTTTAGAGCTGCAATCTTTATGTGAAGGATGGCAATTACGCTCCCCTGGTTGAAGTTTAGAAGCGAGTTGATTGTAACTTTGGAGAGGACTAGAATGAGAATATAGTTGGCGAACTTTGTTACACAACTATATCCGATTATTTCTGAGCTGAACTATGGCTAATGCCCGTCAACAGAAGGATCTAGCCACTCGTCTAGATGAACTTAAACATCTTATTAAACAACTCCAACAAGATATTCAAGACATAAGGGACGAAGGTGAAATTGCTCCGTCTGGTTGTTGGATTGTGCGCTACCAAGCTAAAGGAAAAAAGGGTGGTCGTTATTGGTATTACAAATGGATGTCCCATGAGCCGATTTTTGTCACCAAAAATGGCAATCCTTCTCGTCATCAATATTTAGGTATAGTCATTCTAAATAATTTCCGTATGATTTAACGATGTCATCCAAGGAAGTACCAGGAGCGGAATAAATACGTCTTTTTTTGAGGATGCCCTAAAGGATTAGCTTCGCGTCGCAAAGTCTTGTTCGATACGATTAAAATCAGGTGAATAGGGTGGTAAAAACAAAACTTTGTGACCCGCTTGTTCGGCAATGCGAAACACATCATCCTTGCGATGAAATGCCGCATTATCAAGAATTAGAGTGGAGTTTGGTTTCAATTCGGGAATTAGATGCTCTTCGAGCCATTGATTAAACCATAAAGCACCATTTACTTCCTTTAAAAAGAACTGGTGCTAACAACTCTTTGCCTCTTTTGCCAGCTATCAGACTTGTTCTTGTTCCTCTTTTACCATTGCGATTGGCGAAGCCACTGCCCTTCGGGCAATCGCCGTAAGTTTTTTGTCCTCGTTTTGACCAGCCATAAGGACGATAGACATATTCTTCAAAGCCTGATTCATCCAAGTAAACTAAATTGCTTGATCCGTCAAGAATGACAATTTTACGTAAATTTCTCAGAAAGCTGATTCGCTCACTATGCTTACGTTCAGTGTATTTCAGCGTTTTTTTTACGAGTTAACTTCATTTGCTTCTGGGCATACCCAATAGCACTCGTATGCACTCCAAAATATTGCGCCCTTTCTCTTAACAAAGCATCTGGATTTTCTTGAATATGTTGGGCAATTGCTAGAGAGTCTAGTTTTCGCTTTCTTCCAAGTTGTGGTGCTGGAGTCAAATTCTTTCTTCGACACCAATCATTCACACACCATAGACTTACCTCATATCTTCTTGATGCTTCGGCTTTGGAGCCTCCAGCCGCTACAAAGTCCACTACCCGCTTTCGCAAATCTACACTATAAGTCATCTAACCTGATTGATTTCTCATCTAGCTTATATTATTTCATATGTTTCCTATTTAGAATGACTATAAAGCTGGAAGTCAAGCTTATTTGAAAGCGGTTGAAGCTCTATCACGTCGTGGTCGAATTGAAGCTTTGGAGCGAGGGATGAGTACACTTTCAATGGGTTTGTCAGATTTGGTTGAGGAAACCTCAAGATTGAACAAAAGTTAGCGAACATTATTACCTAGTTTTTTTTCGACCCAAGATACCGTGAAAAGTCAGATTTGGTTGAACATTGGGTTCGTGGCACGATCGAAAGTCCAGCAGAAGCTAGATGGGATATGACAAGCATTTTTTAACTATCCCCCTAGAATTCCTGCAAAACTTTTGATTTAGCAAGGTAAGTGCCAGAAAATTTAGGTATCAGACACGACTTGGAAAGTTATTAAACATAACTTGGAAGATTAGCATATTTATCCACTATTAAAACAACGTAATTTCAGTAAAATAGTATATATGTTCTATATGCAAAATCTTTTTTGTGCAAAGATTTTAGAGAAACCTTCCAAGTCGTGTTTTTAATTCCGTCAAACTCAGGTTACACAATTTTTTAGAACCAATAAAAGCTAATAGCTAATATATGATAGCTCTTTGATCAGTTTAAGGCTTGGGAATAGAAAAAGTAAAAGTAGTTCCTTCGTCTATTCGCGATCGCACTTTAATTTCCCCATGATGAGCATTAATAATTTGCTGACAAAGATATAAACCTAAGCCTTTTCCCGATCGCCTGTGATTGCCTTGATGATATCGTTGAAAAATAGTTTTTTGTTCTTGGGGAGAGATCCCAATTCCTGAATCTACCACTTGAATTAAAATCTCTGTCTCATTTTGGGATAGAGATACCTTGACACTTCCGGTGTCGGTAAACTTGATCGCATTACCAATTAAATTAGTAATTACCCGACGTAACTCTAAGCGATCGCCCTGAATTTCAGCTACATCATGTTCTAAATTGTGTTGTAACTCAATATTTTTATCTATGGCTAAAGGTTCGAGTTCGGTAACGACCTCAGAAATAAGCTGTTGCATATCCACAGGAATAAAACTAAGACTTTTTTGTCCTAACTCGTAGTGATGAGTCTCTAACAAAGTGTTGAGCATTTTTAGCATATTTTGATTGCTGCTGACAATATTGGCGATCGCTTCTTCCTGCTCACAGGTAACTTCACCAAAAGCCTGTTGAGTAATTAGATCTAGCATTCGATTAGCAGCTACCAAGGGAGTACGTAAGTCATGAGTTAGACAAGAGACAAAATTTTCTCTTTGATCGATAGTTTCCTTGAGACGTAACATTGAACGCACTCTAGCTTGTAATTCATCAATTTGAAATGGTTTGCGGACAAATTCATCTGCTCCTGCATCTAATCCTTCTACCAGACTAGATTCTGCTCGCGCAGTAACTAAAAGTATGGGAATAAAAGGAATATTTTTGTCTTGACGAATACGACGTGTAACTTCGTAGCCATCCATTCCAGGCATCATCACATCCAATAAAATCAAACTAGGAGGTGCTTGTTTAACTTGCTTTAATGCTGTTTCTCCATTATGAGCCAAGACGACCTGATGACCCTCTTGTTCGAGAGCCAATTGAACTAATAAAAGATTGTCAGGAATATCATCAACTGCCAGAATATAATTATCTTTAATGAGTTTCGTAACAGGCATTTTTATAAGGAGAGTTTAAATACAAATTATATTAAATAATATTGATATATTTATACATCATACTTACGAGGGATTTCTACAGTGAAAGTCGCTCCTTTGCCCAATTCGCTATCTAATGAAATTTTGCCTCCCATCATTTTGACTAAGGATTGAGTAATTGCTAAACCCAAACCAGTTCCTGAGTGTTTTCGAGTGAAACTTTGATCTCCTTGACGAAAAGCTTGAAAAATTTTTTCGTGATCTTCTGGTGCAATTCCTATACCCGTATCAGTAACAGAAATTGCAACTTTAGTTTCATCTGTTGACCAAACTTTTACCTTTACTTCTCCAGCTTCGGTAAACTTAATAGCATTAGATACTAAGTTAATTAAAGTTCGTTTAACAAAGTTTAAGTCTTGAATAATGAATTGATCTTCTAATTGAATATCGACAGCTAAATTAAGATGTTTTTGGATAGCTAAAGAACGTAATTCTTCTACGGTCAACTTAACTAAATAATTTAAATCAAACTTTTGTGAATTTACTTCTAGTTTTCCCGCTTCAATTTTAGAAAAATCTAACATTTCATTGATCATATCGAGCAAACTTTTACTATTATTAAAAATTCGCCGCACAAGATTCTGCTGTTGCTCAGTGAGAGGATCGGGATATTGGCGTAATAGCAGTTGAGAAAAACCCATAATCGCATTCATCGGAGTTCGTAGTTCATGAGACATGGTTGCTAAAAACTCTGACTTTAAATTATAAGATTCTTGTAATTTAATATTCTGTAGTTTAATTTGCTGCTGTTGTCTTTCTAATTCCTGGTTTTTTAGCACCAATAATTCATTACTGGCGCGGAGACGCTGGTTAGCTAAACGTACTGCTTGTTCTGCTCTGTGGATACGAATAGCATTCTCAATTGCTTTAGCCAAACTTTTCGGTTCAATTTTAGCTTTTGAGAGATAGTCGGCTGCTCCAGCTTTCATTATCTCGACAGCGAGCTCTTCATCTCCTTGCCCAGTTAAGACAATTAAAGGTAAATCTAGATTTAACTCTTTAATCTTGGCAATTAAATGTAGACCATCAATATCTGGTAGGCGATAATCAAGTAAGATTAAGTCAAAAATGTGATTAGTAGAATCAACTGTCTGGGAAGAGTAATTAGTGTCTGGAACGGGAACTAAATTATTTCCACTTGGTTGAAGTTTGGTGATCGCCTCTGCACCCTTTTTAGCCTCAATCAATAAAGCACGGAGACCAGCTTTTTTTAATGCTCGCTTGACCGTCAGGCGATCAACTTCATCATCATCAACTAACAATATTGAAAACTGCTCCTCACTCATTACTCCTCACTCATTACTCATTACTCATTAATTAAGGCATTTCACACAGAGTCCAATATTTATTCAATGCCACCATTACTTCGGCAAAATTAGTAAAGGTAACTGGTTTGAGAATATATCCTGCTACGTTTAGGTTATATGCTTCAATTCTATCTCTATCTTCATCGGAAGTAGTAAGAACAATTACAGGGGTACGTTTTAGAGTTTCGTCTTTTCTCAATTCATGGAGAAACTCTAAACCATTCATTTTGGGCATATTGAGATCTAATAAAATTAATCGTCTGTCTTCTGGTACTTCCGGACGTTGCCCATTTTGCGAACTCAACATTGCTAAGGCTTCTATACCATTTCCTGCTATGTATAGAGGATTTGTTATTTTATATTTTTTAAATGCCCGTTTGACGTTCATTACATCAACTTCATCATCCTCTACTAATAAAATATTAATTATTCTTTCTGCCATAATTAATCTACTTGTAATTTAGAATCTAGTTAGTATAAATGGGCTAATAATACTAGATATTTCTCAATGTATAGTATTACGATACCACTTATATATTTAATGAAGCCTCACCTAAAAGTTAGATTTATAATCTACAAAATATTGAGAATATATTTATTTAGTATCTACTTATAAGCTATTTTTTTCTGAGCCAAGTAAAGTAAAAGGTTGTTCCTTGATTAATTTGAGATTCAATTGCAATTTTGCCACCTTGATTCTCAACAGCTTTTTTCACTATTGCCAAACCAATTCCTGTGCTTTCTTGGTTATCTCGCGCTTCCAAAGTTTGAAAAATACTAAAGATGCGTTCATGATACTGGGGGTCAATTCCTTTACCGTTGTCAGCTACAGCAAACTCGTAGAAATTATCCTGCTCTCTTACTGAGATTGTAATTTTACTATTTTGGCGATCGCTATGCTTAATAGCATTACTAATTAGATTGTGAAATACTTGCTGTAACGGGATTAACTCGGTGATAAGAGTTGGCATATTTCCCTGGATTTCAATCGTATAATCTGCAGGAACATTTAGCAGATCAATTATTTCAGCCAGCATTTCTCCGACATTTATAGATTGAGGTTCAGAGTGTAATCTACCTACACGAGAATAATCAAGTAATCCATTAATCAGATTTTCTAAGCGACGAACTCTGCCCCGCAAAAGGCTCATGTTATATCTAGTATCTTCATCTAGTTTGTCTTCTAAGTCTTCTTCAATCCATTCAGAAAGATTGGCGATCGCTCTAAGAGGTGCTTTGAGATCGTGAGAAGTTACATAGGCAAACTGATCTAGTTCTTGATTGCGTTTCTCTAACTGAGCAGTGATAGTTAACAATTTGGCATTAACTTGTTCTAATTGGATAGTACGTTGTTTTACTCTAGCTTCCAAATCATCATTTAATTGGGCTAAAGCCTTTTCTGCTTGACGGCGTTCGGTAATATCCCGCATAGCTGCAAGCGCACCAATTTTTTTACCATGGCGATCGACAATTGGATCTCCGTTAGCTAATATAATTCGGGGTTTTCCCTGTTTGGGAATGATCATCATCTCTACGTCCCTAACCGATTCTCCTTGTAATGCTCGAAATAGGGGAATATCGTCTTGGGACATGATGGCTTTACCATCTGGCAGATACAGATCATAGTATTTTGCCCATTCATTTGCAGGTATAGCTTGGTGTGGTAATCCATGTAATTTTTGAGTAGCCTTATTAAACAGAGTTAAAAAGCCATTTTCATCACAACTAACAATCCCGTCAGATAAATTATCTAGTAGTGCTTGCAAAAAGTTTTTTTCCCGATCTAATTCTGTTTCAGCTTGTTTGCGCTCAGTGATGTTTAAGCTGGTTCCAACGATGCGGTTTATTTTGCCTGTCTTATCTGGAATGGGATTGATAGTAGTTAACCACCAGGTTTCTTCTCCGCAAAAGGGCAAACATTCTTCGTAAGAAATAGTTGTTTTTGAGTCTAGACATTCGCGATAGTGCTGTTCAACTACGGCAGCTATTGCCGAAGGAAATAGCTCTGAGGGAGTTTTCTTATTGACATCTTCAATACCGGTTAATCTCTTAGCAGCAGAGTTGAATCCTTGATAGCGAAATATCCCATCTGCTTCCATATCAACTACAAAAATTGCCTCTTGAACATTATCGTAGATACTACGAAGAAATTCTTCTTGCTGACGAATAATCGATTTTTGCTGTTCTAATTCAACAATTTTCTCCTGTAGCTTTTGATTGATCCTATTTATTTGCTTTGGTGAAGGTAAGGTTAGTATTTGAGGAATTTTGATTATTAATACAATTGCAGTTGCTAGAGAAACTAAACCAGTCAATAGTCTAATCACACCTGATATCCAATAATCAGGGTGCCACAGCGTCCAAATATTAAAAGCATGACCCGCACCGCAAAATAGAATAAAGGCTGCAAATAACCAAAAAATACTATTAAAAGGAATATCTGTTCTCTTACGCAAGATATACATCAAGGTAATCGGAATAGAAAAATATGATAAAGCAATAATCCCATCGCCAACCAGATGTAAACCTACTAGCCCAGGCTTCCATAGATAGCACATCCCGTGAGGCATAAAAGAAGCAATCGTAGCCAACTCGTTCATCTAACCACAAGACCTAAAATTTATATCTATAATAAATTATCTTTCAACACTGATAATCGATAACTGACAACTAATCAATATACATCTTAAGGACGATGAAATAAAAAACCGAAGATTAGATAATTAAAGTATATGAATAATTAGTTTAAATAACAGTTGTATTGGTAGCGATGAGTAAAATTAGCGTTGTTTTAATTGAAGACCACGATCTAAGTCGAATTGGCTTATGTGCTGCTTTAAAACAGTATGAAGATGTCGAAGTTATCGATAACGCTGCTAATGGCAATGATGGCCTGCATAAAGTCAAAACTCATCAACCTGATGTTGCTTTAGTGGATATTGGTTTACCTGACATAGACGGTATTGAAGTTACTCAGCAACTCAAACAATATCAAGCAGATCAACAAGATTTTAAGACCAAGATTTTAATGCTTACTATGCACGATAGCGAAGATTCAGTTATGGCTGCATTTGCGGCTGGTGCTGATTCGTATAGTCTTAAAGATGTCAGCATGGATAATTTGGTTCAAGCAATACGCAATACTCATGAGGGGAATGCTTGGATCGATCCTGCGATCGCCCGTATCGTACTCAAGCAAGCTCAATCTAGTAAGGCAACTTCTACCCCAGTAAATGTCAATATCTCTTCAACCACGGAAGATGATGAAACTCAAGCAATTACAGCTGTAGCCGAAGAATACCAGCAGCTAATCGAAACTTATCCTTTAACTGACAGAGAATTGGAAGTTCTGGAGTTAATTGTAGCTGGTTGTAGCAATGCAGACATATCTAAAAAGCTATATATTACTGTGGGAACAGTCAAAACTCATGTTTGCCATATTCTCAACAAGTTATGTGCTGACGATCGCACTCAAGCAGCAGTTAGAGCTCTGCGGGCGGGATTAGTTAAGTAATAAATAAATGTGTTAGTTATCTGGGGAATGTAACAGAGAAATAGCCACCGCACTTTTTCTCCAAACTGTCCACTTTTTAAAAGTTATTAAAATTATTAAGATATATTGAAAGTTCTGAATATTTAAAGTACGATACTTATAGCTTATTTATAAGCATAACTTTCTAACTTAAAATCTACTTTCCTCAATTGAGCAAAGATTAAGATTATTGACTTAGTTTATTTATTTTAAGAGCCAATTTACTATAGGCGTATATCTCCGCTTTTAGAGTGCCTCTGTTAACACAAATATGTTGCAGAAGAATGTATTCTACATTGAAAAAAGAATTCGAGAAGCAGTCAAAAGATTATCGACCTTTAATTTTGATTGTCGATAATGATCGCGATAATTTGTTGTTTGCAAGTTGTGTAATTGAGTCTTTGGGAATGTATTTTATTACTACCAAAGATGCCGAGGAATGTTTTAGTTTAGTATCTAAACTATTACCAGATATTATTTTACTGGATATCGTAATGCCTAAACTTAACGGGTTAGAAATTGCTAATTTAATCAAACAGAATAGAAACTTCTCTCAAATTCCAATTATTGCTGTTACGGGGTTAACTAGTACAGAAGATAAGACTAGGCTTAATGCGGCAGGATTTGATGATTATCTTTGCAAACCGTATATGATTGAAGAACTAGAATTTAAGATTTATAATCATCTAAAGTGTAATTTGATTTAAATTCAAGAACGGCGATCGCTCCTGTCAAATTGCGATGAATGCTAGTATCACTTATAAAATCCATTATCTTAACATCTAATATTTCTTCAACGATTTTTTGAATTTGAAGATGAATTACATTATCAATTTCTGCTCTTACTTGTTGTGCTAAATAAATATTATCATTATCTGTTAGTAGCTTTTCTGGAGTAGTAATTATACCTTCCAGCACTATAACTAAAGTGTGCCCAGATAATTGATAGGAAATGTTGTCTAGCTGATGTTCTAATTTATATTTGTAGACATCTCTTATTTTCTGAGAAAGTAATGAGTCAATTTTTTTGATTTTTAAAGCTTCTTCATTCATGATTTTATCTCTATAAAGGTTTTAAAAAATATATGCAATACTAAAACTAGCAACTATTATAGAGAACGATACTTTCTTGAGAGCGTTATTAAATTTCTTGATTTTTTTCCTAGAAAACTAAATTTTAGCTTTAGGAATACTCTGTGGATTACGCACTTTGGGAATTTGATCTAGAACAATAATGATTCCAGTTCGACCAGTATTCAAAGTAGCATCGCTCAGAATATCAACTACTCCAGTGCCAGTGACTTCTTCAATCAACTGTTTTAGTTCTGGCTGGATAGCATCGTCTAAGTTTGAACGCACTTTTTTAGCCAAATCGTTTTTACCTTCTTCTAATAAAATTTGCTCGGCACTAGTTATTGAATCTTCAATAACTAGTGCTAATTTAGTATTAAAAAATTGACAAGTTACTTTAGAAGGTTGATGTCCTAAACTTTGGCGATAGAATGCTTGAATTTTTTGCGAAAGTTTTCTTTCTAGTTGTCCGCGAGTTGGTACATTATCATCCATTTCTTTATTCTCAAAATCTAGACTACTACTTATAAGCTGTATTAATTACAGGTTACGAACAATAGTGAAAATTTAAAAGTTACTTCAAATTAAAGTAGTTTTAGCCAGTTATAATCTGAGTTACTACTTACATTAACTCTTATGTTTTCACATTAAAAAAAGTTTTTAATTATATTTATCTTATACCTAAGCTATCAATCAACCAAAGTATTTTCTATCTGCCAATAGATATAATTACACTAATTAATGTAATTAATAATAGTAACTGATTTTTGAAAAAAGCTTGTACTTCTAACTTTCTTAATTATCTATCTTTGGATATACTTACTTATCTATAGTAAGAG
This sequence comes from Pleurocapsa sp. PCC 7319, assembly GCF_000332195.1. NCBI lineage: Bacteria > Bacillati > Cyanobacteriota > Cyanophyceae > Pleurocapsales > Pleurocapsaceae > Pleurocapsa > Pleurocapsa sp. PCC 7319. Next base: position 391,227 of record NZ_KB235919.1, on the reverse strand, counting down.
AGATGCGACAGATATAGTTTAAGGGGTAAGCTTATATGTAGTTAAGAAAAAGAAAAAGCAAATTTATGAATCTCCTATTACAAATTGCCAGCAATGAACCTCATTTCCCCTATGCAGCAACAGCGGTTTTAGGATTAGGCTTTATTGCAGCGGTTACTATTGGCTCTATTGCATGGTATAACTCTAAACGTCCTGCTGGTTGGGAAAATAAAGAACGCCCCGATATTGTTCCCGATATTGATAAGTAATTATTCTGTTTTAAGTCAGTATTTATACCTTTACTTTGGAGATAAAAATAATGGAAAATAAAACACCCGACGATGCTAATTATGATCGTGCCATTACCTCAGCAGAAACTGCTGCCAGGATGGAAAGAGAAGGGGAAGACTTTAAGCAAGCCTCTAATCCTGGTCAAACAGTAGATAAAGAAGGGCTGGCTAACAATTATGCAGTCGAGCCTGAAATGTATTATGAAGAACCAGGCGATCGCAAAGAAATTTTAGAGGCGGAAAAAGAGCAGCGTGCTAAAGAAATTGAAGAAGTGAATACTCCTGGTGGCAAAGGTCCTGGTGTAATCTAAGCTTAAAATTAATATCAGAAAGAATAATATAGCTTTAAAATAGGTTTTTAGAGCTATATTATTTTGTTTATAGCACTAAAATTAGCAATGACTTTATTCTCTTCTAAAGTTGTTTAAATAGTTTTAAACAGTCATCAGCCATGATCCCACCAATTACCTCTATATTCTGAAAACTTTTCTCAACGACAGTTTTACAAGCTAGATCAATTTGTTTTGTACCTAAATCGAGCAGTTGTTCTGTAGATGCACCAAAAACTATTTGAGAAACTCCTGCCCAAACACAGGCTGCCGCACACATAGGACATGGTTCACAAGTAGTATAAAGAGTATGGTTTTCCAGTGCGTCTAACGAATAACCATATTTCTTAGTAAAAGCTCGCAAAGCATTTATCTCTCCATGTGCCGAAACATCATTGTCTGTCTGGGCTGTATTGTAACTACGAATCACAATTTTATTCCCTTTAACTATCACAGCACCATAGGGCAAGTCACCTTTTTTAGCCTCTATAAGTGCTTCGCGTATAAAATCTTCATGGTTCATAATTTTTAGATTGTTGCCTTAGTTTAAATATATTTTCGCTATACTAAGCACCCCTCTTAGTTTAATTATCTCAAACTAGAGAAATAACTAAAATCAAAATCAAGATAACTTTAGATGCTTGATGATTTTACCAATGGAGAATAGCATTAAATTGAATCATTGTTAAATTATCCTGCCAAAATTGACTGTTGCAACGCTCTTTTCTTAAGTAATTTCATAGCTTTATTTGTAATTTGCCTAACTCTCTCACGGCTAACACCGCAGAGTTCGCCTATTTGTTCATAGGTCATGGTTTTACCGTCATTTAAGCCATAGCGTAGAGTAATGATATTTCTTTGTTTGGGGGATAGGCTATTTAATAGTTTTTGAATTTGTGAGTTAACTTCTTGATTGATTATAAAATCTGAAGGAGAGGTAGAATCATCAGCTAAAATTTGTCCTAACTCAGTCTGATTCTCATCAATAGTAATATTCAGACTTTTGGGTCTAGTAATTCTAGCCGATTGCGCCAGAGATCTTAGCTTTTTGAGATCTATACCTAGCTCTTGGGAAATTTCGAGATCATTGGGTTTTCGACCCAAATCTTGCGATAGTTGACGAGTTACTTTCTTAATTTTATTTAGATCTTGAGTAATATGAATTGGTAAACGAATCGTCCTGGCGTGATTAGCAATTGCTCTAGTCATCGCTTGTCTAATCCACCAATAGCTGTAGGTTGAAAACTTATAACCCTTAGTGGCATCAAACTTTTCTGCTGCTCTCATCAAACCAATACTACCTTCTTGAATTAAATCGAGCATTGATAAACCACGATTGTGATATTTTTTAGCAATAGAAACTACTAAACGTAAATTGGCTTGCACCATTTTTTGTTTTGCTTTTTCCCCTTGGTAAATAATTTTCCTCTCTTCGGGAGTTAAATCTTTTTTATCTTGCAAAGCTAACATTGCTTGAATTTGATTAGCAAGCTTGACTTCTTCTTCCGCTGACAATAAAGGGGTACGAGCAATTTCTTTTAAATAGTTTCGGACAGTGTTATTAGAGTTACTTGCCATAATATGTTTTGTTTCTATATTTGTATATTTGAGTAATTTGTATTTATTGATATGGAAATAAGTAGGTAGGTACAATTAAATATAAAATGCCTACGGCAAGAGAATAGGGAACAGCGCGAAGTTGCGGTGGCGGGGTTCCCCCGCTTGAGCAAACTTCGTAAGAAGGGAACAGGAAATAGGGAATAGAGAAACAGCTTAATAGTATGGTTTTATAGATTATTCTGCCTACCTACTTATACTTTTTGCTGCTAAATATTGGAGTTAGATTCAAAAGATAATGGAGTCCTACTTGCTTAGTTTCCTAAAAATTATTCTCCCGCAGACCAAGGTTTAAGAAAGTCTGGATATAGAGTAAGACCTCCATCAACAAATAGAGTTTGACCAGTGATATATGCCGCATCATCAGAGGCCAAAAAGGCTGTAATTGCTGCCATTTCTTCGGGAGTCCCTGCTCTACCCATCGGAATATGACTTTCTACTTCTTTTCTTTTTTGAGGATTATCTGTCCAGCTATTAATTGGTGTGGCAGTAGCACCAGGAGCAATTGCATTAATCCGAATACCATGAGGTGCGTATTCTAAAGCTAAGGTTTTGGTCATATTTTCCATTGCACCTTTACTCATAGAATAACTTACATAGTTAGGTCTAGGAATAATTTCATGAACGCTAGAAACATTAATAATAATACCACTATGACCTCGATTTATAAAATGTTTGATGGTTTCTCTAGCACAAAGATAAGCACCTCGCAGATTAACTTCGATTACTTTATCAAAATCAGAAGTTTCTAATTCATGAGAAGGAGCTGCGGTTTGAATGCCTGCATTGTTAATTAAAATGTCGAGGCTACCCAGTTTTTCTATAACCTCATTGCACATTCTAATAATGTCTGCTTCTTTCGAGACATCTCCTTCAACTGGTAATTCCTTTCCACCGCAACCCTTAACTTGATTACACATTTGATCGATTAACTCTTTTGTATCGTCAAGCTTATCTGGATCATTACGATAGTTTAGAGCTACATTAGCACCTTCTTGAGCAAAATAGGCGGCGATCGCTTGTCCAATACCGGAAGTTGCCCCCGTAACCAATACGTTTTTACCCTTTAATCCCTTCATTCTATTTGAATTTTTGATTTGGTGAAATTTTTTATTACCTAGTTATATTTAGCAACTTAAAAGGACAGCACGCATCTTTCTGTAGCTATAAAAATAAACTTCTTCCTTGGGTGAAAGAAGTTTAAGTACGGACGCAAGATCAAGACTATTCAATTCTTCTTTGCCCCAAACAGAGCATCGACAATATCTTTTTCCTGGCTTAAAAATAATTCTTTATAGAGATTATCTTTAAACATCATTTGTTTATGCATCTGTATTAGCAATTCTTGAGCATCTTCACGGGATAATTGTTTCGCGCGATCGCTAAATATTCTGTGATTCAACTCTTGCTCTATAGAAAGATTGTTTTCTAAGCTATCCATAACTACTATCTCCTTGATTTATCTATATTGTAAATAAATTTTAAGAATTCTTGACTCTATCAAGAGTAGTAATGTCCGAAACTATAGTAATTAGTTTTTGTTTCAGTCCCCAAACAAGTTTAAAGGGAACAGGGAATAGGGAATAGGGAATAGTGACAAGAATGGTGCGAGGATTTAAACCTCTCCCAAACTCATTCCGTCTTGAAAGACTGGGCTTCAGACCAAGGCAACAGCCTTGGTGAACGAAAAAACTTTAAAAACTGAATTAGGATGTAGAAAGTAAGAAGTGTATTAAAGAGTAAAATTTTAGCTTAAAGATAGAATCTCTAAACTTAAGCTCATTTAGTTTATGCCCATAGTCAAGTCACGTAGGTTAGTATTTCTCAGAGATCGTTTCAATTTATCTCTATTTGCAATTGCTCATCCTCGTCTTACCTTAAGTTTTTGGTTAGCGGTTGTTGTCACAGGTATATTAGCTTTTACTTCACTTAAGTATGCTCTTTTTCCTGATATCACTTTTCCTGTAGTGTTGGT
>NZ_KB235919.1:56574-86937 GCF_000332195.1 Pleurocapsa sp. PCC 7319 | reverse complement strand
GTAAAGAAATAGAGCTTAAATGTGAACTCGATTGTCGGTTGCTAGTCAAAGGAGATGCATCACAACTAAATAGATTGTTTTCCAACCTGTTAGGCAATGCGATTAAGTATACCGAAAGAGGGGGAGAAGTAAATCTGTCGTTGGCCAAATCGAAGCAGAATGCAGTTATCGCGATTCAGGATACAGGAATCGGCATCGCGCGGGAAAATTTAAGCTATGTGTTTCAAAGGTTTTGGCGAGATGAAAGAGTCAGGAAACAAAAGACAGAAGGTTCAGGATTAGGATTGGCGATCGCCAAAACGATTGTCAAAAAACATCAAGGAAAAATCACCGTCGAGAGTGAGCTGGGGCTGGGGACGTGCTTTAAGGTGTACTTACCCTTAGTCAAAGAGAAAGAAAGGAAAGAAAGAGTCAGTAGCTAAGAAAAAAAACCAGAGCCAGTCAAGACCATTGGTAGTCAAGGTATAGCAATACGGACTTACATGAGGACACTGATTACTGATTACTGATTACTGATTACTGACGAGCAATTAAATAAACTTGTCCTAATACAACTTGGTACGGCTGTAATATACAGCTCAAGCCTGCCCAAAGTGTGACCCTAATCGAGATTTAGTTCCGAGTTTGTAACTATGTTTCATCTATGGTGGTAAGAATAAATAAAAAGATGTGATATCTGTTTAAAACGTGAGCATTCAGTAGCTGAATCTTGATTATGTCATTAATAACTATTTCCGTACAACTTCTCAGGAGAGGTTTTCCACTACCACCAAGGCGTTTAATCATAATTTATTTGACCGTAGCCATCTCAATCATTAGTATATCTGAAATATTCTTATATTTTTTTATTATTCGTAATCTCGATCAAGAATCAAATCAAGAGCTACTGAGTTTAGTGGAAATAGCGGCACCAAGTTTAGGGATCGTCAAGACAGAAGGACTAGAAAATATCGAGAAACAATTATCGTGGCGAGAGCTGTTCGCCGAACATAAACAGAGTTTAGAGTGGTTTGACAGTCAGGGTCGGTTGTTGGCTAGAGAAGGACAGAACTTTTTGGAAGCCCCGTTAAAGACAACTATCAGTGAGCAGGTCAAATCAGAGGACTTTCCCTTATTTAAACGCCAGGGTCAGGTGCGCACAGTAACGATTGCCATGTATGGAGATAGTCAACAGAATCAGACAGTAGTGTTAGAGGGGTATATTCGGGCGAGTGAATCGACCGAGGAAATGGATCAAATCCGTAATAATTTGCAGCTAGGATTGGCTTTGGGAGGGAGTTTAGCTCTAATACTCATTAGTATGAGCAGCATCTATTTGACGCAACAAGCTATTATGCCGGTCAAACAAGGTTTTCGCAAGTTAAAGCAGATGACGACAGACGTATCACATCAACTGAGAACCCCCTTAACCAGAATCAGCATGGCGACGGAAATATTGTTGACCCACACTGACAAAATACAACCCTCAGATACGAGAAAACTGAAAATAATCAATGATGCGGTCGAACAACTCAGAAGTTTAATCGAAGATTTATTATTTTTAATCAGATTAGACTTAACGGCAAATTTAGAAGAGTTGCAATTTTCGGATGTGTCGTTGAATCTGCTGCTGCAAAATTTGAGAGGGAAGTATCAAATCACAGCAGCCAAAAAGTCAATTGATTTTCAAGTCAGAATTGAGCAGAAACTAACAGTCAAGGGCAATAGCAACAAATTAACGAAAGTATTAAACAATCTCTTAGAGAATGCCTTTGAGTATACCGAAGCGGGAGGAAAGGTAGTGGTATTAGGGAAATTACGAGGGGAGGAGGTCATCATCTCAATTAGAGACACCGGAATGGGGATCAGCCCCGAAGAGTTACCTCATATCTATCAATATTTTTGGCGAGGGGAAGCAGCTAAGCTGAAGGTAGCAGAGGGTTCGGGATTAGGGTTGACCATTGCCCGAGCCGTAATTGAGCAACACGGAGGTCAGCTCGAAGTCCGAAGTCAGCTGGGAAAAGGTAGTTATGTGTTAGTTTGTTTACCATCTGTCTGATCTGAGCCTCCACTATCGGCGCGATCGCCAATAGTAAAAGATTAAAACTTGCACATTTATTCAGAAAGATAAAACTATTACTGGGTAAGGATTTCAAAATGTGCAAGTTAAGAGAGGAATTTTACCAAGAAGTTTGGCTATGAGGTTGACTTTTAATAATTTGACAATTCTCTTGACACTAATTTTAAACAATTTATAAAACAGTTAAAAGGTCCCGCTCTTCAAAGCTATTTCTGATGGAGATTGTTCAAGGCTAAAGGCTAAAATTTGGCAATTTTGACACATAACCTTTATGTATTAAGGACTTTAGTCTTTATAAAATCAGAGTGATAGAATAAGTACTTTGAATTTCGGATTCACGTATACGTTAGTGTAAGATACAAGATGTCCAAATTTTGGACGTTAAATTGCAATGCTTATAACTTTATAGTTGCCACTGGAAAAAATCAACTATATTTCCCAAGATGCGATGTTTAATTAAAGAACGCTGTTTCCAGTCTGTATATGTTACCAGTTTACTTTGAGCAAAACCTTTTTCAAAGGTACTTTTAATCCCTTTAACTAATTCAGGTTGTGCGCTACAGATATCTAATTCATCGTTATGACAAAAACTTCGTGGGTCAAAGTTGGCACTTCCCGTTGTTGCCCAGCGATCGTCAATCAACAACAATTTAGCATGGGTCATACTAGGTTGATATTCATGAATTTGTACATCACCTTTTAATAATCTGCCATAGTGCTCGTAGGAAGCATAGTAGACGGGTTTTTTATCGCTACGCTTGCTAGTGGTCAGGATACGTACATCTAGTCCATTTTGTTTTGCCGCTATCAATAGATCGATTGAGTTATTGTCGGGAAGAAAATAAGGGCTGGCTAACCAAATACGTTTACGAGCTGCAATAATACTATTGTATTTAAACGCTCTAATCGGTGAAAACTGAATCTTAGGATTAGCACCAGGGATAACTAACATTAAATGATTTTCTCGATCGCTTTTGCTATTGTCTAATTTTTCTCTAGATAAATCAGCTACTCCATTGCCAAAAGTCCAATGTTGGGAAAAAACTCCTTCAAGTATAGAAACAATTTCTCCTTCTAAACGCATTTCTACATCTAGCCAGGGTTGAGTATCATCATCTTTTTCCGTACCATCCCAAAGATCTGATATTCCTGCACCACCAACTAAAGCAAATTTACTATCAATTATCAATAGCTTACGGTGAGTACGTCCGGCGTAATCTAAAGGTGCTTTCCAATTAAAAGAATTAAAAAATGATATCGCTATACCGCTTCGTTTCAATCTTTCCCAATACTGCTTAGAAATATCTTTTGTTCCGTAACTATCAACTACTAGACGTACCTTTACCCCTGCGCTAGCTCGTTCGGTGATCGCAGCAGCAAAATCATCTGCACGTTTGCCCGGTGTCATAAAAAAGGTTTCAAAGTCAATCGTCTGCTGAGCTTGACTAATGGCATTTAAACGAGATTCTTGGATAGCTCCTGCTTCGTTCCAAAAATCGGTAACTATTCCTTTAGTTATAAAAGAATTAGTAATACTGGCTAAAGTTAGAGCAAAGCTTTCTTCTTCAGGATGAGGTGCGTGTTTAACCTGATATTTGAGGCGATCGCGAAATGCTCCACGTAGATAAAAACCAATAAAAATAATTAAACTAAATATCAATAAAGCAACAAATAGCCACCAAAGGACTGATTGAATTAATGCCCACATAGAAAATTAACAGTAAAAGCGATCGCCATCATTAAACGTTAGTTGGCTAATTCAATACATCTAGCTATAGTATTATATTTGAACTGGAAATAAGCAATTTTAGGTATTCTCTGCAAACTGGTAGAGGTGAAAATTCAATCGATCTATAGCTCTTATGTAGTTAAAACAATTCATAAAGCTAACCCAGAGCGGATAGGCGATTGCGCTCCGCCATAAAGGATACTATACTGCGATTTCTTGAGGTCGAGCGATCGCATCTGACACTAAAGAAACTAGACTAATTTCTATAGTCAAGATTGATGAAGAGTACGTGGGACAAGAAAGTGGGGTGTCGGTTAGAAAATATGAAATAGAGTATGCGATCGCACTAAGAGTCAATCTATCTTGAAAATAGAAGCCATAACAAGGTAAATTCATTAATGGTTCTATTTTCATCCCTAAGTTGTGACTGACAGTTCATGGCATCTCTTGCAAAAATAACGAAAATAAATGTTAGAATTTTTGGCTCAACCGAAGTCGAACAAATTTATGCAAGATGTCTAGTTTAGAATTACTCTAAAAAGCCTTGATCTTCGGCAGCAGAATAAATACTATCCACTACTAAAACAGGTTTTTCAGTATATTCGGCTTCTATTTCTTCCTGTACGTCTAAATCCCAAGTAAGATCGTAATCTTTTTCAAAGTCAGCTTTAATAAAAGGACGTACCATACCAGTAACCACAACTTTTTCGTCTACTTCAGGAATAGGCTCTCCTGTAGCATTGATAATTAATAAATTTTCGCCGCCAATTAGTTGGTCTTCTTTGAGTGTAAAGGCATAATCATTTTTGATCTCTCCAACTTCACCTTCAAGGGAGATTTCTTGATCGTAATAGCTATCAGGATTTTCAGAAACTTCCTCTAATTCTGGTGATACAACCATGTAGTCAGCAAAGATAACAGGCTTAGTTTCGTAATCAACATAAAGTTCGGGATCTAAATCTAAGCCATAATCACGCTCGACATCTGCCAAGACTAAAGTTCCCAATTCTCCTATGACTTGTAGCGTTTGACCCTCTGCATCTTCAAGGACAGTTTTTTCAGATACATTAATAACCAAAACTTCATCTCCTTCTAAGAAGCCTTCTTCTTCAATTAAAAAAGAGACACCAGGTTCGACTTCTTCAACTTCTCCTCTAACAGAAACTTCTTCACCTAAAGTAGTATCTTTTTCTTCGGCTATATCTTCAATCGTCGTGTTACTGTCAGTTTCTTGAGCTTGTAGATTAGAGTATTGTGCAGTGATAAAGGTCGCAGTTAAGGCTAATATTAATGCAGGAACTTTATTTAATAAATTATAATTTGACATTTTTTCTGGTAACTATTGTTAATAAGTATTAGCTAAATAATTCTCTATGGATTTAGCTATTCAATAACTTATTTTCTCTTTTTCCTGATTCTTATATATCTATCTTAGGGATTAAAAAATCAAATATATATCAGCCAAAGGTTGTAATTTATTGCTATAACTATATTCTTATATTTCAGATATAATAATATGGGTTATAGAAAATATTTGATAGTTGATCTTCAATAATTTGCCTTCAGTAATTTTGATCTAATTATATTCAATGCTTATTTAAATACAGATATAGAAATAATAAATTTTATAGAAGCAAGGCAAAATTTCAAAAGTGTTTTAGGTCGTGTAACTGACAACGTTGATTGTACTATTATTATTTGGTGTGGTGGCGACGATGCAGTTTTATCTCAAAAATCTGCTCTTGGTTTAGAACCCAAAAGATTGTCTGCTCTACTTCCCGCCCTTTTAAATCCTGTCGAACCTACGTTAATTTAAGGAAATATTTTTAAGCTCTGTGTAAACTAAGTTTCCAGCTTCTAAAATAGTGTTTGACAAATCACTAGTGTTAATTTCTCTCGACCTTGGATGGCGTATGCGAGATCCAGAGGAGATTAATGCTTCGGGGTTACTACTTTCCAAAATATCTGCCAGACTTTTAAGTCCTGATCGCGGATTTCTACACAACTCGTCGTAATCTAAAAAGTTAATCGAATTAGGGTTCTTGGTTAGTAGATACTTGTAACTAGCAATCCAATACTCTAGCCAGAAACTCAATGATTTGGCATCTCGCGATTGGCGTTTGTCGTACCAACCATCAAAGTCAATCGGACGTAAATTCTGTCCAAAATCATAGTGACCGATCGCTTTCATATATTCGGCAGCAAAAGGATCAGCTTGGTGAATTTGTAAAAAGTTAAGATGCTGCTGTAATAGAGAACTAGCATGGTGAAAGGGCTCGCGAAAAGGGACGATTATGCTGGAGTTGGGATAGAGTTTGTTTAACATTCTAATGCGGGCAATATTGGCATTATTTTTAGAGACATAACGAGTGGAACTAGAAATACTTTGTCGACGCAAGAAAATAATTTTCCGTAAATGAGAATCAAAAAACTGCTGAAATTCTTCATTTTCCTCATAGTCCCAGGGAATAATACGATCGCGATGATAATGACGTTGCCAAAAAGTTTTCCAAACTACTTCTTCTAATGCTTCGTGACTATCTGGACTAATCTCCATTCCATCGCCATGAGCCCGTTCTGTTGAGACCATATTTCGCTGAAAAATTTGGGAAAAACGATTCCACAGACAGGGAATCATAACAAATGGCATATCACGATAACAGTGGGCAGCAAATTCAGGCGAACTTGCACAGCATTCCAGTAGTAAAGTCGTTCCAGCCCTGGGGAGAGCGGTAATAAATACAGGTTTCTCGTTTTTATAAGTAGTAATCTGCTTAGAGAACAAATTGTCTTCTACATCTGCTAGCGTTATCTGGGCACTGTAGGTATTGAAAGCTAACTGATGCAAAGTACGATCTAGTTGAGAATAACTACTAGTTTGAGCAATAGAACGATCGCGCTTCTTGTTAGAGCTGAAGTACAGCGCGATCATAGTAATCACAGTACTAATAATTAGAAATACTGGTGAAACAGTAGTTGCCAACACAGCAGAGAGAGAAAGGTACCCCAAGCGATCGCCAAGCCATAAAATTGCCAGAGGAATTAAAATTGCGATCGCGCCACCAGAGGCAAGAATAAAAAACAAGCTAAACAGCCTTAGCGAATTTTTCCGCAGTTTAGATTCTTTTTGTTCGTCGCTTAAGCGAGAGGAACCAATAATCTTCATTGAGTGGAGGGCGATACGAACAACATACTTACTTTTATTTGTCACTCCCAAAAGTTGAATCAAAACCAGAAAACTAACCACCAGTACTATCGCCCCAACCCACTGGCTCATACTTTTTCCTCTTCTCTCTCTTTTGCATTAACACTGGCAGCCTGTTGGCGCTTTTTCAAAAGTCGCTTTAGGGGATACCATAAAAAACCAAATAAAGCAGCTATTACTCCCACAATAATTGCCAATAAAGCCCCTATAGCTGCAATACTTGTACCTGGTCCGACATAAGCCATAGCAGGTTGCTGAACCAAAATAACTAGCAAGAGCACGCAGATAAAAATGCTAACCAATGATGATGTTTTCAGTTTCATTTTGGACTTGAGTGATAGAAATTTGTTTGCAGTTACTTTACTGTTCTAGAGTAAATAGTTCGGTATACTCTGGAGATAATCGCTGCACTTCCCCCACCACGCCTACAATACCCGGCTCGACATAGTTAACATATTCCCAAACTACATTTCCCTGGCGATCAACTTCAAAACCTCTGCCAGACATAGATTCAGTAATCAATAAATTACCGTTGGGTTGCCATTGATGTTTCCCCATCACCCTGGTAAAAAATTTATTCTCTTTGCTACCGGCAAAGAATACTTTGTGACTATTATCCTTAGCCGAAACAATGGTAATTTTGCTATTCCGTTCTGGTTCGCTAGCATTATTATTATCAAAGACAGAAAAAGTATCACCGTCGATAAAATCTGGGTCGTGTTGTCGCACAAATTTTCCGATAGAGATAAACTTAATTTTCTCACTCCCAATGTTAAAGACAAAAACCGTATTAACATTACGCAGGGAAACCATCACATCCCCTAACTGAAAAAAACCAGGCTGCAATTTAGCAGAAAATGGTTCAACATCATTCAAATGGAGCAGATCGGTATTGCCTAATATACGATTATCGCCTTTGATTGAGGTATTCTCATTATTGAGGCTACCCATGTAAAGCAGTCCCTTATAGCCATTTTGACGTAGAATATCGGCAATATACCACTCCCGCAAAATCTTACCTTGAGGACTAATTTCTAAAATTGTCTCTTCATAAAAGGGTGGTATTAAATGGGGTAAGCGAGCAACTTTTTCCGTTTGATATCTAGTCCCCGATATCCATAAGTTACCATCGTCGTGTTGATGAATTGAATGATGAGTAAGGTATGCTAAACGCCAAACCACTTCCCCATCGCGATCAATACGAATTAAGCCTTTACTTTCAAAGTTAAATATCAGATCGCCATTTTTCATGACTACCGCACCGTGGATATTAGTACCTGGTTTAGCTTGAGGAACTAAGTTTTTTGGTAAATGTTGTGGATTGGGCCACATCTCGAACCAGTCAATTGCCCATTGATGAACTGTATTACCTTCTAAATCAATAATTTTAGCGGATATATTACGTTCGGCTGCTATTTCCGTGACTAAAGACAACCCTGGCTGAGTCTGGCTAATATTTTTAATCTCTTCCGATGGTAGTTTTTTTGAACGCTCGTAAAACCAGGGAAGTTTTTCTGATTTTTGAGCGCGAATCTCCGACCATCCTTTTACAGCCTCAGTGTAGAGTTGGTAGGGAAAAAGCTTAAACTCTCTAGCGAGATATCCGCCGTTAAAAACCAGAAAGACACTGGAAAAAATGAAAAATATGAAACTAAATTTTGACGAATTCATCTAAGCGAGAGCGTCAGGTATTTGGGTGTTAATTTGATCTCTCTGGTATATTACCTGAAATTCAGGATCATAAATTACAGATCGCGATTACGCTCCGCGTAGCCTTTGGATCGCTAAAAATAAATGTGTCAGGTAGTCAGCTCATCTATTCTCCGGCACTTAAATTACCTAAAGCTATTCGGTTACTAATACAATCTATTGCTAATGAGAGTGACTGCATCATTTCAGAATCTTCTTCATAGTTTGCTGGAACCAAATTAGAAAGTCTTTGGCTAGAATTAACCTTCTCTAAATGTTCCCATTTTTCAGCAGTACTACTTTTGGAGTAAATGCCGATTGCAATACCACCATATTGATTGATTACCGTAAAACAGGGAATATCTGAAGTACCATCTCCAACATAAATTACTTGATTTAAAGGGACATGAATTTTATCGTTTGATAAATCTTGATAGTTATAAATTAAATCTTTTTCGTTTTCTCGCTCTATGCCTTTAGAAATGTAATATAAATAACGGGTTTTTTCCGTATGGGTCATCTGTCGTTTGAGAAATTCAATTTCTCCTTGATCGCCATAATGAAATTCACAACCCCACATCTGTCTAAAATATTTAGCAACACTCGTATTGCGAGGGATATCGACGAAGCCACCTGAAATTAGATAAAATTCTAGTTCAATTTCAGTTTTAAATGTATTGGCTTGTTGCTGCAAACGCTCAAACATTGTAGATACGCCATCGTATAATTCTAGCTTTTTTCCTAGTTTTGCTAGCTTGCTTTGAGTAATTTTATTTTTATCTTCTCGTTGCTGGGATTCTTTAATTAGACAATAGGCTCTAGCTAGGTATTTATCCCAGCCATCAGCGACTAAAGGATCAACGCGATCGCCAATGAAAGAATCAATATCAATTTGGCAATCTTGTAACAACACCTTGAAACTATCATCGGGAATTAAAGTTTCGTCAAAATCAAAAACGATCGCAATTCGATTAGATACTAATTTAGTTGCTTTGCTCATTATTATTAGTTAATTAGAGTATATTCAAAAGTAAATAATATAGATCAAATTATAGTTGACCAATTTTATAGATATTATCAATTTGTCTAAAGCTTTTAATCTATCTTGAGATTAATAAAATGATAGTTATAAATAATTGTTGTATTTTAATTTTGCTATTTAAGTTCTAATTTTTGACTTAAATTAAAATACTTCTTAGGTTAGATGTTTTAAAATCGTAACTTCTGCTACTGATTAAGTAATAAAATTTATTCGAGGAAAGCTCATGCTGTTCAATTAGTTTGACAATTAGCTAAATTAGCCTATTCATTTGAAATTAACTTTTGTAGATTTTTAAGTCAGGATTACATTGGCATTATCTTGAATAAAGCCTAAAGCTTGTGAGACAAAATTCATAATCTATTCCCCGACTATTGACAGTATAATGGATAATTTAGTCAAGAATTATAGTATTAATCTAATAAAAGAGAGTTAGTTTAAAGCTGAAAGCTAAAGACATATTATATTATTATTAACCCTTATAACTAAACGCAATAACATTATCATAATTGAGCTATGTCCAAAATGAATTCATCAGAAAATTTTTTTGCTGAAGTAATTGATACAGTAGGTAACTTAACAGGCACTCTAACTGCCGAAGCTCAGAAATTATTAGAAAAAACTACTGTTTCTACAGGACAAACTCTAGAATGGATTGCCTCCAATCCAATCCTCAAATCAGCAGATAATATTATTGGCTTAGATTGGTTGATGACCTTTCTAGGTAAAGTTGATACTGACAAAATACAAGCTACTGTAGATCAAATGCGATCGCAATATCCTGATGAAACACCAAATCAAATTGCCGACCGTTTAATTATTCAAAAAACTTGGCAAGGTGGACGTTTGGGGCTACTTACTAATATTGTTCCTCCCATTGCAGCATTGTTTTTAGGCATTGAATTAATAGCCACTACCAAACTACAAACTGAGATGGTGTATGAAATTGCTGCAGCCTACGGTTTGGATTTAAATGAACCTGCTAGACGGGGGGAAGTGCTGGCGATCTTTGGTTTGTCTTTGGGTGCAGATGTGTTAAAAACCGGCTTAACTGTAGTCGAAATTATTCCTGGTATTGGTGCAGTTGTGGGTGCCTCCACCAATGCAGCTATGCTGTACGTTTTAGGACAAACCGCCTGTCGATTTTATCAAGGAAAAGCTTCTCAAACACAAATTGTATCTTTACAGCAAGAAACTGATGCAGATTGGCAGGTTGCTCTCAATCAATCTAAGATTATGGATCGTATTTTGGCATACATGGTACAAATCAGTTATCCAGAACAAGATTGGAGAGACATTTTACCCACAATTAAAAATATATCTCCATCCTCAGTTACTACTATTGCGGTAAATCTAGAGCAACCACAAGATTTTCCTACATTACTGGAACAGCTAATTCCTGAGTTTGCTACTCTAACTTTAAACAGATGCTATGACATTGCCAAATCAAACGGTAATATTACCTTGAAAGAACAAGAAGTATTGAGCCAGATCGCGATTAAATTTAATCTCGATTTATCAGCATTAGACAGTAATCAGTAATCAGTAATCAGTAATGACTGAACGCCAATACACAATTTTAATAGTTGACGACTCCGCTGAAGACCGCGAGGTTTACCGTCGCTATCTAAGCAAAGAAGTCAGATCTAAATACAAAATTATAGAAGCAGAATCTGGTGAGGATGGTTTGGACCAACTGGCAATAAAACAGCCAGACTTAATTTTACTCGATTATTTATTACCTGATTTCGATGGTTTAGAGTTTGTCGAAGAATTAAAAACGCAAGCAAGTCAAATTCCGCCAATTATTATGCTGACAGGGCAGGGAAATGAAGCAGTTGCTGTAGAAGCGATGAAGAGTGGAGTTAAAGATTATTTAGTTAAAGGAAGATTAACTCCTGAAGTCTTAATTACTTCGGTTAAAGGCACTTTACAGCAACATTATCTACAGTCTCGACTGACTAAAAATTTCCAGCAACAACAGTTAATAGCGGAAACTGCTTTGCGCATTCGCCAGTCTTTGGAGCTTTTAGAAATTCTGGATACTGCAGTCAAAGAAGTAGGGTTATTATTAGATTGCGATCGCGTGGTAATTTATCAATTTGCACCAGATATGACTGGTGATGTTGTTGCTGAGTCGGTGAAGTTTGGCTGGAAAAAGTCTTTAGGTCAAAAAATAGTCGACACTTGCTTTCGAAATGAGGGTGTAGCTAGATACGAAAAAGGAGAAACTCTAGCAATTAATGACATCTACAAATCCGGGCTTTCTAAATGTCACATTAAACTATTAGAAGAATTTCAAGTCAAAGCTAATGCGGTCGTTCCGATTCTGCTTTCCCCTTCACCATTAAAAGATAATCATAATCTTTGGGGTTTATTAATTGCTCACCAATGTAGTAATAGTCGTCATTGGGAAACTGACGAAGTCAAGTTGTTGGATAAACTAGCCGTACAATTGGCGATCGCTATCCAACAGGCAGAGTTATTAAATCACTTACAAGATGAATTAAATACTAGAGAACAGGCGGAAGATTCGCTTAAAAAGCAAGCCTTAAAGTTAAAATGGGTTAATCAAGAGCTACTTAAAACTACGTCTCTGCTAAAAAAACGCAATCAAGAATTGGATCACTTTGCTTATGTTACTTCCCACGATCTAAAAGCACCTTTAAGAGCGATCGCTAATTTAGCTACCTGGTTGAGTGAGGATTTAGAAGATCAAATACCAGAAGAAAGTCAGGAGCAACTCAGGCTGATGCGATCTCGCGTTAAACGTATGGATGGCTTAATTCAAGGATTATTAAAATATTCTCGTGTGGGAAGGAAAAATATTCTAATTGAAACTGTAAACGTAGGGGATCTAATCAATAATGTGATCAATTCTTTGTCACCAGCAGCAGCGTTTGAGATCGTAATTGTTCCCAATATGCCAACTTTGAAAACTGAGGTACTTTGGCTACAACAGGTTTTTTCTAATCTGATTAGCAATGCTATTAAATATCATCCTAAAAATTCGGGAAAAATCACCATATCAGTTGAAGAACAAGATAAATTTTACGAATTTTCTGTTGCTGACGATGGATTAGGTATTGAACCTCAATATCATGAGCGTATTTTTACTATATTTCAAACTCTACAAGCCAGAGATTCCATTGAAAGTACAGGGATTGGTTTGTCGATTGTCAAAAAAATTGTTGAAGGTCAAGGCGGTACAGTTCGAGTAGAATCACAACTTGGAGAAGGAGCTACTTTTTACTTTACTTGGCGCAAGTAGTGGTTAGGAAACAAAAGATCAAGGTTCACATTCATAATGAGTTATTTGTCCTTAAAGTTTTGGTTTAATAAGAAACCCAGTTACTTAATACAGTAACTGGGTTTAACTATTAATCTACATGACTAGATTTTTTCAGTTTATCCTTGGTTAAAACTAGGCATTAGCTTCGCCGAGGTTAACTTTCACTACTTTATTTTTTTCTGCTTCTGATTTAGGGAGAGTCAAATTAAGAATACCGTCCTTATATTCTGCGGTAACATCTGTATTTTGGATACGTGCCGGTAATGGAATGACTCTTTGGAATTTACCGTAACGGAATTCAGAACGTACATTACCATTCTCTTCAGATTTGGTTTCAGATTTTCTTTCTCCTGCGATCGCAACTCGATCAGCCATTACTTGAATGTCTAAATCCTTAGCTTCCATACCAGGAACTTCGAGTTTAAGATGTAAGGCATCATCTTTTTCGGTCAATTCCGCAGCGGGAACTTTAGATAAATTGCCAAAGTTATCCCAGTTATCGGTAGTGAGGGCATCATCAAATAAACGATTTAATTGACGTTGCAAAGAGTTCATTTCTTGCCAAGGGTTGTATCTTACTAAAGCCATACTATGTGTCTCCTTTGATTAATAGTTTTAAATGATTTACTCGAAACTTTTGCTTTATTTCGTTTCGTTATCTTTATCTTAATCAATACATTTAGAAGGTCATAGTGTGGCTTACATCACAATGATAGTAAAGTTTTCTGCCCGTACAAAAAATTTTTCGGTAAACCGTATTTTTGGTTGTTGTTCGATTTGGAGTGAGCAAAATTTACGGTGGCAAAAATTAATTTTCGCGTTGTTTAAGTAAAAAGTAACGAGTAACAATTATATATCTTTAAGTTTTTTAATAGTACTAATAAGGTAAGGATTCAGGTATTAAAAAGAGAGATAAGGTTGCACTCGTTAAGAAAACTGGGTAATGTAACGGTAAGATGAACCAGGAACCTGAGTTAAACGAACTAGAAAAACTCAACCAGTTGTCAAAAAAGGAACTGGTGAAGCTCATACTGAGTCAACAAGAAATCATCGAGCAGCTAAAAATAGAAATAGAGAAGCTAAAAATAAGCAGAAGCCTAGACAGTAAAATATCGTCAAAGCCTCCATCATCAGATTTACTCAAAAAACCAGAAAGAAAAGAAAAGTCATCGTCTCAAAAACCGAAAAAAAGTCCCGGGGGGCAATTAGGACATCAAGGGAAAACAAGAAAAGGATTTGGGCGAGTAGATCGCTGCGAAGTACTCAAAGCAGAAAAGTGCTTGAGTTGTGGAGAACTGTTAGCCTCAGCAGAATCAATCAAGATTGAAACCAACTCAGCAGCAGTATTAGTAGAAAGACCAATAGAAATAGTTGAGTATCAACGTCATCACTCTCTATGTCAGTGTTGTGGAGAAATAACATCGCCACAATGGTCTCATCAGATTGTACCAGGACAAGACTTGGGAATTAAGTTACAGGGATTACTAGGATGGCTAGGAAACTATGGGCATCTACCCTATCAAAAGCAGCAGGAACTATTGCGGGAGTTAGGTCAAATTGAAGTTGGATTAGGGACTTTAGTTGCCAGTAACCAAAGAATTTCAGCAGCTATTAAGCCCAGCATTAGTGAACTAGAAGAATGGATTAATCAGAATCATCCAACCTTAAATATTGATGAAACACCTTGGTCAGTAAGAGGATTAAAAGAATGGTTGTGGGTGTTTGCTAATCCGAATTTTTGCTTATTTCGAGCGGGGGATACTCGTTCGAGAA
This sequence comes from Pleurocapsa sp. PCC 7319, assembly GCF_000332195.1. Lineage (NCBI taxonomy): Bacteria > Bacillati > Cyanobacteriota > Cyanophyceae > Pleurocapsales > Pleurocapsaceae > Pleurocapsa > Pleurocapsa sp. PCC 7319. The sequence goes on along the minus strand of NZ_KB235919.1, from coordinate 72,151 downwards.
AAGAAATAGAAGACCAACTAGGCGCGCAGTATTCGGGAATCATTATCTCCGATGATTTCAGCGTGTACAATGGCTATCCGGTCGCAGCACAACAAAAATGTCAGGCTCACTTACGTCGTCACTGTCAAAGACTCATGAAAACACCAGGAATTGACAATGGATCAATGGGACTAGCTTTGACCGAAATTGTGGATTCTGCTTTTCGACAACATCGATTATGGCGTGAAAATAATCATCGGCAGCAATATCTCGATTCTACTACGCAATTAAAAACTCAAATCAATTTAGCTTTGAGTAAGTGGAGTGAGAAGGCAGGTTATGAAGCTGGTAAATTATTACGGAATTTGAAATTAAAAGCAGACCAATGGTGGTATTTCTTAGACCATCCAGAAATTTCGCCTGATAACAATCTCGCCGAACGTGCTTTAAGATTGGCAGTCACTAAACGAAAAATAAGTGGTGGTTCTCGCAGCATGACACGATTTCAAGATACAGCTAATTTATTGAGTGTGATTCAAACCTGCCGTTTTCAGGGTCGCTCTGTGATGGATTTTTTCACTCAAGCTTTATTGGCAACTATCGGTGTTATCGATCGCCCTTCTTTAATCCCTCAATTTAGTACCTGAATTCTTACCTAATAAGTATCCGAATTATTCTATTTCTTTCATCAATCATCACTTAAAGCGTCCCTATTTTTAACTACCATACCTTTTTTCGTTCACTCTTCGATTTGGGGATTGCGATCGCAATGCTCTTGTTTCCTCAAGCAATAGTAGAGCTATATATTAATCTTAACTATTCTCATCCAGCTTATTATTGGCGACACAACTGATTATTGAACTATTTGGTAGTTCGACTGTTTTAAACCAATATTCAAGAAAGGTTCGTACTAATTTATTTAAGCGATTAGTATCCATTGGTTTAACGATATAGCCACTGATACCTTGACGATAACAAGCATCTATATCTTTGGGATTAGAGGAAGTAGAAAAAATAACTACAGGTATTGTTTGTAAATCGAGATCTTGTTTGATTACAGCTAGAACTTCTCTACCATCAGTACCAGGTAAGTTTAAATCTAATACAATTAACGAAGGAAGAGGTGAAAGGGTTTGATCTTGATATTCTCCCTCACGGTATAAAAAGTCTAATGCCTCTTCACCGTCTTCACAGCGATATACGGGATTGGGAATGTGAGCTTTAGTAATCACTCTGGTTAAAGCTGCAAAATCTTCGTCGCTATCTTCAATAATTAATATTGGTTGGTTGTTTTCTTGAGCCATCTAAATAATTACAGCAAAGTAAAGTAAAAGGTACTACCTTCTTTATAGACAGATTTTACCCAAATTTCGCCTCCATGCCGTTCAACAATTTTTTTGGCAATGGTTAAACCTGCACCTGTACCGCCACCATATTTCTTTTGACCATGTAATCTTTTAAAGATCCGAAAAATTGATTCTAGATGCTTTTCACGAATGCCTATACCATTATCGCGAACATAGAAAATAGTTTTTGCTGGGGTTTTTTCGGGGTATTCCAACATTTTTTCGGTTACGATAGAATCTTTTGCATCTAAATAGCCAATTTCGATAATTTTCTCGGCTTTTTGATTGTATTTGATCCCGTTACTGATTAAATTGGTAAATAATTCATTAACCTGAGTGCGATCGCATTCAATAGTGGGTAAAGAACGAGGAATGTGAAACTTTACCTGATTATCTCTAGCACTAACTTGAATTACATCTAGTACTCCGGATACTAAATCATTGAGATTTACAGGGAGTAATTGTAATTCTGCCCTACCTAAGCGGGAGTAACGAAGTAGAGAGTTAATCAAATCTTCCATGCGATGAGTTAAGCGCATGAGAGTATTGAGCTTATCTATTCCTGCTTTATCAAGAATATCGCCGTAGTCTTCAATTAAAAAACTAGAGTAATTATAAATGCCCCGTAATGGTTCTTTAAGATCGTGGGAGGCAATATAGGCAAAAGCATCTAGTTCGATGTTGCTGCGGGCTAATTCTTTATTTACTTGGGTTAGTTCGTCGGCTTTTCGGAGAACAATACTAACAATAGAACTACGTAATTCTAGTGCTGCTTCCACTTCACACGGTTTCCAGGGTAGAGATTTCCCTTTTACAGTTTCTTGCCATTTAGCAAAAGATTTACGGGGAGACATCCGTATAGATCCGTCTGATTCTATTTCTAAAGGCTTATGGGGATTTCCGCCCCAATCTACTGTCTGAATTACTTCAGGGCGAAACCAAATAATAAAAGTTTTTTGCACTCTAGAAATAAGTAAGGCTAACAATCCACTGGCAACTTCTTTTTCTTTGTCTGCAGCAGGGTAAACTTGAGCTAGAGAATTGGTTTCATAAATTACATCTTGACCAAATTGGCTCTCTAGCCAAGGAAGTAGATCTTTAATGGCAATTTCGTTTGGCGTGTTACCAATGAGGTTAATTTCTTCACCGAAAGACAAAGCAACACCATCAGCACCTACTATATCTAACAAGTGAGTAGGGTTTTGAGTTAAACTTGTCTCTAATTCTTCTGCTTGGGAAATGATTTCCACAAATTGAGACTGAATGGACTTGAGCTTCATTTTATATTCTAAGTCTTGACTATCTTCTTTAGTGGCTAACTCAAAAGAAACTACCTGTCCAATAAACTCGCAGACAGTACGAATTTCATAGGGAATTTTCTTAGGCGTATTGTGGTGACAGGCTATCAATCCCCAAAGCTGTTTGTTTTTAAGCAGAGATATAGACATGGAAGCAGATACGCCCATATTATCTAGATATTCAGTATGTAACGGAGAGACACTACGTAATACTGACATACTCATATCGAGGGGTTTATTAGTTAGAGGATTAATTTGAGGAGTCAACCCTATTGGTTCGTAGATAGAATCGGGAATTAGACGCAGAAAATTGAGAGTATAGAGATATTTTGCTTGTTTGGGAATATCGCTAGCAGGATAATGTAAGCCTAAAAATGGTTCTAATTCTTCTCTAGCCGCTTCAGCAATTACTTGCCCTGCACCTTCATCGTCAAAGCAGTATACCATAACGCGATCAAATCCCGTTATTTTTTTTACCTCTTGCACAACTACATGACAAAATTCATCTAAAGTAGTAGTATTTTGGATTCTATTGATGGGACTTTTGACAAATTTATAGAAATTGAAAAAGTCAACATCCTGAGTGGGTTCACTTGGTTCTAACTCTAAAATGACTATTTCCCCGTGACGATGAACGATACCATCGAAAGTAAGAATTGAACCCTTGCGAGTTAGCTCAATTGGTAAAGGATTAATCTGGTTGAAATCTTCAGATAAGCAATGTTGAATTGCTGTAACCTGTTCTTCTTCTAGCAACTCATTTAAAGGTTTATCCAGCAACTCTTTTGGCTCTACACCCAACATTGTTGATGTATTAAGACTTACCTGTAAGATCTTGTAATCATTAGCAGAAATAGCTAATAGAATTCCATGAGGTTGAATTAAATTAGGAATATGAATCGGTTCGCGATCGCAATTAGTCAGATCGACATCTTTTAAATCATTATCGGTAGTCTTTGCTAAAGTCTCTTGAAATTTTGAATTTAAATCCATAACCCGTAGATAGGAAAAATAAAGAAAGTTTTATAGATATGCTTTATGTCAAATTTTATAGATATGCTCTTTATTAAGTCTAGCGATCGATATATATATTTTTTCAGATGTTTTGAAGGAGTTTATTAGTTAATTTGGGGTTAGCGTGATTAGATAAGAAGTGAGTTAGGTATGATCAACTCTGTTTTAGTTGTAGAGGATAATGAAGATCTTTCATTGTTATTCAAGCTAGTTTTGGAATCGGCTGGATATCAAGTCGCTACTGTGGATAATGGGCTAAATGTCTTAGACTTTGTGGAAAAGATTCAACCACAATTGATTTTAATGGACATTATGATGCCAGAAATCAGTGGTTTGGAGGTTACTCGTAAGATCAAAGAAAAATTAAATTATGGAAGTCTACCAGTACTATTAGTATCCGCTCTTGATCGACTTAAGGACAAGCAGTTAGAAGATAGTAAGGCAGATGGTATTCTCTATAAGCCTTTCAACATTGACGATTTAATCTCGCGGGTAGACAAACTAATCAATTGAAGTAATTAACAGTATATTTCATGTCTTGTCAAACTAAAATGCTTTTTTAGATATATTTCTATAGCGTGCCCAATTTTTAGATGCTTTTAGGAAGATTATTAGTTCAATTTTGTACAAACACAATAAGATAATAAATTAACTATGATTAATTCTATTTTGGTAGTTGAAGATAATGAAGAGTTGCAATTGTTATACAAACTAGTCCTAGAGTTGGCTGGATATCAGGTCGCTACTGTGAATAATGAGATAAACATTTTGGATTTTGTAGAAAAAATTAGACCACAGTTAATTTTAATGGATACTATGATGTCAGGAATTAATGGTCTACAAATTTCTCGTAAGATTAAAGAAAATTTTGACAATAGGAGTTTACCAGTTCTACTAGTATCTGCTATTAACGGTATTAAAGATAGACAATTAGCAGATAGCAAGGCAGATAGCATTATTTATAAACCATTTAATCCCAATGATTTAACTTCGCAGGTCAAGAAGCTAATAAGTCATTAAATCTATCGGTTAAAGTTTTTATTTAACAATTTGATGGGTAAAGGGAAAGGGAAAAAGGTTATAGCGTTTCTCGTATTAATGAGATACACCTTGGTGGAGTTAGGGAATAGGGGTTTCAAGGTTTTTGACTAAGTTTATATTTGTACCTCACTTATTTGAGAAACGCTATAAAGGATAGTTTTTAACTGTAAAAATATATCCATCATTAATTAGTTGACGTAGCACTAGGTTATGTGTGTGGTTATTATTTAGCTGCTCAAGAATAGATATAATATGAGGACAATTACGGATTATTTGGAGTAAAAAAACTATAGGTAGTAATAGTGGCAGATAGTAGTTTTGCTTGCCTAGAAATGCTTTCATCTATTGGCAAACTGGCTTCTACATCAATGATTACTCGTTTACGCTTGGGTGCCACACTTTGTGTGCTCCATCAAGACCCCCAGGCACTATGTTTTCCATGTCATCTAATCCTGCTGACATCATAAAAGTCCCTCGTCCTTTATTCAATCGTTTCAGAGATCTTGCTATCTATGCTGCTTGATTGGATAAAGTCGAGCTAAGAATCTATTAAGTAGGTAGGCATAATAATTTATAAAACCCACCTACTTACTTATTAGGTGGTATAACTTTTACATCCATCTCAACACTTTTAACTCCGAGAATTTCAAAAGCTAGAGGCTCAATTGTTTCGTATTCTCTTTGGTCGGGAACTGTTCCTACAATTACTACCTTGCCATCATCTGCATCTATGGTTAGCTTTGCTCGGGGAATATTAGCTTCTAATTTTGCTCTAACCTGACTTTCTAAATCTGAGTTTGTTCTTTCTCCTTGTTCACCCCATAAGTCATTACGTTGTTCTCTGGCACGAATGTCGGAATTTAATTGATCTTGGCGAATTTCGCTATTTGCATCTCCTAAAGTATCTTTAACTTTCGTTTTATCTTCTACAACAAAACCCTCTTCTACAGAATTGGGAGCGTCGCCACTGGTTCGTGCTACATCACAACCTACAGCAGTCAACAACAATATACTACCTAAAGATAAAGTAATTAACTTGTTCATTTTTTGCTTGTTTTTCCCCGATTAAGCGCTAAATATTTGATATTTGATTATTACTAACCAACAGTAGCTACGGAACCACCGTCAACTCGGTAATTAGCACCTACTACAAAGCTAGAATGTTGGGAGCATAAAAAGGCAATTACTGCAGCGACTTCTTGAGCTTTTCCTCGACGATGTAATTCTAAATGAGGTCGTTTTTCATCTAGGAAAGTCTCAATAGCCTGGTCAAAGCTCATATTTTTTTCCTTAGCCCGTTTTTCCATCATCGCGTCGGTCATGGGAGTAGCGATATAGGCAGGTGATACGGAATTAACTAAAATACCATCTTTAGCATAAGCTTTAGAGAGATTTTTAGCTAGGTTAAGTACTCCTGCTTTAGCTGCACAGTAGGGCATTTCATCGGTGTAAGGTTGAACTGCATCTTCTGAACCAATCAGAACAATTCTACCCCATCCTTCTTTCTGCATAGAGGGAATAAAGGCTCGACAGACTCGCACCGCAGCCATAAAGTCGACATTTATAGTTTCATACCAGTCTTCGTCAGTTAACTCTAGAAAGTCTTTAGTTGCACCGGTGATACCAGCACAATTAACCAAAATGTGAACTGTGCCAAAATGCTTAAGTATACGCTGCTTTGCTAATTCAACTTCATCTAGGTTTCTCAAATCTGCCGTAATAGGTATTACTTCACCAATTTTACTAATTTCTTCAGCAGTTGTTTCTAATTCTTTTGTAGTTTTATCTAATAGGGCAATTTTTACACCCTCAGTAGCTAGTAACTTTGCTGTAGCTTTACCCATACCAGAATCGCCACCAGTAATCAATGCCACCTTACCTTTAATCCCAAAATCCATGCTTGTTCTCTAATTGTTACTTTTTTGTTGTTTTATTACACTTTCTAAGTTTCAATACTTAAATAGTTAGTTGTTATTCTTGAGTTGTACTGGGATACCTTTCTGCAAAATATTTACTGAGAAAAGTATTAACAAAAGATAGAAGTACAGGGGCAAAAATAAATGCTAACAGACCTGCAACTCTAAAACCTGGTACAAAAAGTGAAGCTAACCAAAAGCATAGACCATTAACAACTAGAGAAAATGCCCCAAGGCTAAGAATATTAAGAGGTAGGGATAGTAAGGATATTAATGGTTTAACTCCTGTATTGACTATTCCAATAACTACTGCCGCAATTAAAGCAGCTGGAAAATTAGCTATATCTACTCCAGAAAAGATAATATCAACTACCAATAAACTTAGTGCAGTAGCTAAGACAGTTAAAAGTGAAGCTAACATATTTTATTGACTCCCAAAATTTTACGTAAAACAATATCACTAACTTTGTTTCACTGATTTTTCAAATTATTATTGTATTATTGATTGTTAAACATGTTGCTTATTAAATGCGTCTGACAAAAGATATATTCTTGCTTTTGAGCAAATATTTGCAAATATTCAAAATTAAGGTTAGGGAAAATAAGATCGCCAATTATCTCTCTTCAGATAGAAGATAATCTAATCGAAAAAAATCTAATCTGATAATTACCTACATATGTAAAATTTTGAGGAAAAAAAATGGGCATTATTAAAATCATTGCAGCAATCTTACTTCCTCCCCTTGGAGTATTTCTGACTATGGGAGTTAGTCAAGCCCTACTAATAAATGTTTTGCTGACATTACTAGGCTGGGTTCCTGGTGTTATTCATGCTCTTTGGATTATCTCCAAACAATCAGAGCAAGTTAGCTAACGGGGAGACAATCTCTAAAACTCAGATGTGACGTACTGAAAAAGCTACCAACCGATATAGCTGAGTTTGACATCCTCCTATCATGAGACGACTGATATTAGCTGCGAGATCTCTATCTTTAATGTATCCGCACTCACAGACATGGGTACGTGTTGATAGTAATTTCTAAACTCGCTTACTGCAGGTAGGACAATTGTGAGAGATAAACTGTGGTGGAACGATAATAGTTATCTTACCGAACTTGCCGCTCATAATAAAATTGAAAGCTTGAGTCGCGATCGCGATAGGCTATTGACTTGACTATCTTAGAATAACCTAGAAGCAGAATACATCGATCTTAAGCTTTTTGTTTATATCAGAAGTTCTTGAAGGTTTCTTGACATTGAATAGAGAATGTTTGTGGCAAACAAAAAGCTTTAAATGATTTTTATAGGCTTTGAATATAAAGTTGCATTATTAACTATCTAGTCCATTTTAGTTAGGGTTTTATTGCCGTGTCTTATCAGTATCTTTGCAGTAACAATACTCCTCTAAGACTTTTTATCAAGCATGGCAGGCTACACAAGCACTTGATTAATAGAAGTGGAGCTGGTTCACCCAATTATATTTAATTTAATCTGGCTTAGAGTTGAAGATAGGAAGAGTGCTTTTTGGTAGAAGTCAATCATATTTTCCAATTGCGATCGCACTCTTCCCCTTGGCTTTAAGAGGTCTTAGATTTGCTCTGCTCTAGCTTGCAATAATATCTGCATTCAAGTGAGGGCATCTTGGTCAAACGTCCTTACCAGGGTTTAGCGATCGCTAAATCAAGATTTTAAATAACTAACAATTCAAACAAAGTGATGCAATGTTAGATGTGAATCACTCTGATGAGTCAGAGTTAAACAAGTCAGAAGAAACGTCATCAGTGCCGAGGGATTTGACCCAAATGGATATGAAATCTCTGTGGCATCCAATGACACAGCATAAAAAATATGAACGCAACCCGCCTAAACGCATGGATAAGGCGCAGGGTTGCTATGTTGTTGATGCAGAAGGTAAGGAATACTTAGATGGGGTATCAGGATTATGGTGCGTCAATGTAGGTTATGGACGCAAAGAACTGGCAGATGCAGCCCACGAACAGTTGGTTGAATTGTCTTATTTTCCTCTGGTAATGAGTCATTCTCCTGCCATAAAGCTAGCAGCTAAATTACTAGAATTATTGCAGTTTGAAGGTAAGGTTCACTTTTCTAATAGTGGTTCAGAAGCTAATGAGACAGCGTTTAAGATGGCACGGCAATACCATTCCCAGATGGGTGGTACGAGACGATATAAAATCATTTCTCGCTATCGGGCATACCACGGCAATACTATGGGTGCTTTGAGCGCGACGGCACAGGCAGAAAGACGCGCTAAATACGATCCTCTCGTTCCAGGATTCATGCATGTACATCCCCCCTACTGCTATCGTTGTCCCTTTGGTAAGGAATATGGTTCGTGTAATATTGAGTGTGCTACTAACGTCGAAAATGTAGTTATTCATGAAGGTGCAGAAAGCGTTGCTGCCATTATCGTCGAGCCTGTTATCTCTGGTGGTGGGGTAATTGTTCCTCCCGATGAATACTTGCCTATACTGCGTGAAATCTGCGATCGCTATGATATTTTGTTAATCTTTGATGAGGTGGTCAGTGGTTTTGGTCGTCTGGGTAAAATGTTTGGACACGAACATTGGGGTGTCAAGCCAGATATAATCACCCTAGCAAAAGGTATCACCAGCGGTTATTTACCTCTTTCAGCGACTATTACTCAGCAATATATCTTTGATGCTTTCTTAGATGAAACCGATCCTACTTCCCATTTCCGTCACATTAACACCTATGGAGGTAATCCTGCTTCAACTGCCCTATCTTTAAAAAACATTGAGATTATCGAAACCGAACAGCTTACGAACCAGGCTGCCAAAATGGGCGCATATTTAAGAACAGAATTATCGACGATAGAAAATCATCCTTATGTGGGAGAGATACGGGGTAAAGGATTATTAATCGGGATTGAATTAGTAGCAGATAAAGAAACTAAAGAACCTCTAGCAGGGGAAAAGGTAGGTCTAGTAGTTTCTCGCTGTTTAGAACTGGGCACGATTATTGGACGTAATACTAGCACTATTCCTGGGCTTTCCAATGTGCTGATTATTGCCCCGCCGTTGATTTTGACTAAAGCCGATGCAGATTTAATTGTTGATAATTTAAAACAAGCCTTAGAAGAAATAAGTACGAACGTAACAAGAATGATTTCATAAAGGTCAGGACGACAGGGGCGAAAAGCGTTTCGTCCATAGAGAAGTGCAAAGGTATTAATAAGAAGGTTATAAAGCATGCATATTGGTGTACCAAAAGAAATTAAAGACCAAGAATTTCGAGTCGGATTATCCCCTAATAGCGTTCGAGTTTTAACCGATAGAGGACATAGTGTATTTATAGAAAGGATGGCGGGAGTTGGTTCGGGATTTGGCGATCGCGATTATCAACAGGCTGGTGCAACAATAGTTGCTCAAGCTAAAGATGCCTGGAATCAAGAACTAATAATCAAGGTAAAAGAGCCTTTAGCAGCAGAATATGAATTTATCCGTCAAGGACAGATATTATTTACATATCTGCATTTAGCAGCAAATAAACTCCTGACTGAACGTTTAGTTGATTCAGGAGTAACGGCGATCGCTTATGAAACTGTAGAACTAAATCGTACATTGCCTCTACTGATGCCTATGAGCATCATTGCAGGAAGATTAGCGGTGCAGTTTGGCGCACGGTTTTTAGAAAGACAGCAGGGAGGAAGGGGTGTTTTATTAGGTGGTATACCTGGGGTGTCTGCTGGTAAAGTCACAATCTTAGGTGGCGGTGTCGTTGGCACAGAAGCAGCAAAAATTGCTGTCGGTATGGGTGCAAAGGTACAGATTTTTGATATCAATGTTGAACGGCTATCTTACCTGGAAAATTTATTTGGTTCTAGGGTTGAACTGCTTTATAGTAATGCTGCAGCAATTGAAGCTGCCGTTCCCGATGCGGACTTGTTAATCGGTGCAGTATTGATTCCAGGTAAAAAAGCACCCATCTTAGTAGATCGTGCCTTGGTGGCAAAAATGCGTCCTGGCTCTGTTATCGTCGATGTCGCAGTGGATCAGGGAGGATGTATTGAAACTCTACGTCCCACTTCTCATAGTAAGCCAATATATATTGAAGAGGGAGTTGTGCATTATGGCGTTCCCAATATGCCTGGTGCTGTACCCTGGACAGCTACTCAAGCTTTAAACAATAGTACTTTACCCTATACAGTCAAGTTAGCTGATTTGGGAATCAAAGCTTTAGAAATTGACTCTGCATTAGCTAGAGGATTAAACGTTGATAACTATCAAATTGTACATCCTGTTGTTCAGGAAGTATTTAAAGATTTAGTTACTCCTACTCCAGAGTTTTCATTAGCTTAAGTTAATTTTATTGATACAGATCTCTTTTTTGAAGGCTTTTTTCAAGAGAACATCTGGTAACAACTAAAATAATTAAAAACTTGTTATTGCTTTAGTTAAAAGACTAAAACTAGTTAAAGATAATTATATAAAAAGCAGCAAACTTTAATATTATTTGCTGCTTTTATTTATTGATCAAATAATATATTTCTTAGACACTAAAATCTATTACTTAGATATATAGCCGTACGAAGTTACGTTAGGACAAGTTTATTTGATTGCTCGTAAGTAATGAGTAACGAGTAACGAGTAATGAGTGTCCTAATAAAAGTTCGTATTGCTATAAATACCAGTAAACTAATATCTTTATATTCATAGTCTATTTATACTAAATTCTGTTTGTATAGGTTATATATCTGTTTTTCAAGTCAGAAGTCAGAAAAACAATCGTTACCTTTATCAACTGGATTAAGTATTATGGTATTTCATATTAGATATTTTAAAGTTATCGAATTTTGACTTTTACAAATCAATTTAAAAATATTAAAGAGTCTAGTATATTCAATTACAGTATTTTAAATCCAATAATTGCAAACTTACATCAAAGCGCAAAATAAGATCACAAAAGATAAGCATTATGTCTTGAAGATCGAGAATTAACGTGCAATTTGTAACGCAAATATTTGAGTAAGTTTATCATAATAGGTAAATTAATAAATTATGAAACAATTGTTGTTTAAGTTAAAAAAATATTTAAAGTATTGTTGTCTGCCTATTTTATTAATATTATTAATACCTAGAATTGTTTGGGCTCAAGAAGAAGCAAGTGCTGGAGGAATTGGAGGGATATTTGAAGGGATATTTCAAAGCATTGTTGATGTTTTAAATCTCTTTTTATATTTCAAAATTGGTGGCGAAAATGGGATGCCCTTGATTGTTCTCTGGTTGATCGCTGGAGGTATCTTTTTTACTTTACGGATGAAGTTTATTAATGTTCGGGCATTTAAACACGCTATTGAAGTCGTACAGGGTAAGTATGACGATCCTCATGATGAAGGAGACGTATCCCACTTTCAGGCTTTGGCAGCAGCCCTTTCTGGTACGGTAGGTATTGGTAATATCGCAGGGGTAGCGATCGCCATTCGGATGGGAGGACCAGGAGCAGCTTTTTGGATGACCTTAGCTGGTTTTTTTGGGATGTCGAGTAAGTTTGCCGAATGTACCCTTGGGCAAAAATATCGCATCATTAAGCCCGATGGGACGGTGGGAGGTGGTCCCATGTATTATTTAAATCGTGGCTTATCCTCAATTGGCATGGGTGGAATGGGTAAAGGATTAGGGGTAATTTATGCGGTCTGTTGCGCGATCGCTACCATGGGTGCAGGAAATATGTTCCAGGCAAACCAGGGCTATGCTGCGGTGGCTAATGTATTACCCTTTTTTGAGAATTACAACTGGCTGTTTGGCATTATCTTAGTAGCTATTGTGGGGCTAGTAATTATCGGGGGTATCGAACGGATTGGTGCGGTAGCTGGAGTTTTAGTCCCATTGATGGCGGTAATTTATACCTTGGCTTGCCTTTGGGTAATGTTAGTTAAATTTAATCTCATCCCATCCGCGATTGGTACAATTATTATGACAGCCTTCAATCCTGAAGCTGTGGCAGGAGGAGCTATTGGTGCAATTGTAGTTGGATTTCAAAGGGCGGTTTTTTCCAACGAAGCTGGCATTGGTTCAGCTGCGATCGCTCATTCAGCTGCTCGTACCGATGAGCCAGTTAGGGAGGGGGTTGTAGCACTGTTAGAACCGTTTATCGATACTATGTTCATCTGTAACCTGACGGCAATTGTCATCGTGCTTACAGGGGTTTATGCCGATCCAAGTTCTGCCGAGCTTGATGGAGCAAGGTTATCCGCTGCCTCATTTGAGACAGTTATTGGCTGGTTTCCCTACGTAATAGCCATTGCTGGCTTTTTGTTTGCTATTTCAACCATGATTTCTTGGAGTTATTATGGACAGCTGGCTTGGGCATATCTGTTTGGCGATAATACAGTCAATATTTATAAAGGACTATTTCTGCTCTGTGGATTTATTGGCACGGTAATCAATCTCGATCTGGTAGTAGAATTTAGCGATATCGTGCTGTTGGCGATGTCTTTGCCGAATCTATTAGGTTGTTTTTTACTTTCTAATGTAGTTGCCAAAGAGCTAGATAGCTATATGTCTCGTCTCAAATCGGGTGCAATGTTGACAGAGCTTGAAGAAGTTAGAGAACCCGTTTTTAAATAGATAGAGGTATATTTATGAATTGGCTGATTAAGAAATCTGTCCTAGTTCCCATTGATTTTTCTGAATGGTCATATAGTGCGATCGCACCTGCTAAAGAATATGTTCAGTCTGAAACATCCCTAACTTTGATTCATGTCCTGACACCATTACATCCAGCCGATCCAGCAGCAATGTGGAATACCCTCGATGATGAGCAAAGAAAACAAAAGGTCAAAGCTTTTCTGGGAGAGAAGTTAGGGGAAATGGGTTATGAAGAAGTTAAGATTGAGGTGAAAATAGGCGATCCTAGTACGGAAATTGTAGACTGTGCTAAGGAGATAGAAGCAGATTTAATTGTTTTACCTTCCCATGGACGTAAGGGTGTTAGTCGTTTTCTACTTGGTTCGGTGGCAGAAAGGGTAGTGCGTTTGTCTCCCTGTCCAGTGCTGGTTCTCAAGTAAATAAATGGAGCTATTTGGAAATGAATATTTAACAGTTAGCTGCATTATATTTCTAGCAGCTTTGACTCAAAGCATAACTGGATTTGGTTTTGCGATCGTTTCCATGTCTTTTTTACCAGGAGTACTCGGCTTACAAACTGCCGTCCCTTTGGTTGCATTGCTCGGCGTTACTTTAAACAGCATAATTTGGTTCTACTATCGACGAAATTCTGACTTCAAAGCTGTTAGACGATTGATGATTGCATCTTTAATTACTACTCCTATCGGTGCATTAATGCTCGATCGCTTTCCCGAAGCGATCGCTCTTAGAGGATTGGGTCTAATTATTATTAGCTATGTGGTTTACGACTGGCTGAAGTTAGCTTTGCCTCCTTTAAAGTCGCGATTTTGGGATTATCTAGCAGGGGGATTGTCGGGAACTCTCAGTGGTGCATATGCGGTAGGAGGACCACCTCTAGTTGTCTACGCTAACTGTCGTCACTGGACTGGCAAAGAGTTTAAAAGTAATATTACTCCCGTATTCTGTTTAATCGCTTTGCTGGCTACCATTTCCCATGGCTGGCAGGGTAATTTAACCACCTCCGTTGGCAGATTTGCCGTTTATAGCCTGCCTGGTTTTGCCTGCGGACTTTGGCTAGGAACAACACTGGCTAACAAAATGAATCCTCTAATCTTTAGGCAAATTACCTTGGCTCTATTACTTGTGGCGGGTTTGAAATTAGTGATTTAATTTATCAACCATCATGCAAAAGTAGCGTTAGCCATTCATCCGACTGAGAAAACTTTTTAAGCGATCGCATTGAGGATTGGTTAATACTTCTTGAGCATCTCCTTCTTCTTCTACTACTCCCTGGTTGAGAAAGATCACTCGATTGGCGACTTCTCGGGCAAACTGCATTTCGTGAGTTACAACTACCATGGTCATTCCTTCTTCTGCCAGCTGTTGCATTACCGTCAATACTTCCCCAACTAATTCAGGGTCGAGTGCGCTGGTAGGTTCATCAAAGAGAATGATTTCAGGTTTCATACAGAGGCTACGGGCGATCGCAACTCGTTGTTTTTGTCCCCCAGATAGTTGTTCGGGATAGGAATTGGCTTTACTACTTAAACCTACTTTATCTAAATAATGCAGAGCGCGATCGCGGCATTCTGATTTTGATTCTTTTAATACTTGGGCAGGAGCTAACATCAAATTCTGCAATACGCTGAGGTGAGGAAATAAATTAAACTGCTGAAAAACCATGCCTACTTTAGTTCTTAACTGCTTCAACTTTTGCGAGCTTATTTTTGGTTGAGAAAGATCGATATCCATTACTCTCAATTTGCCACCATTGATAGTTTCCAATCGATTACAGCAGCGCAATAAGGTACTTTTACCACAGCCAGAAGTGCCAATTATCGAAACAACATCTTTTTTATAAAGTGAAGCCGTGATTCCTCTTAATACTTTTAATGAGCCATAGCTTTTTTGTAAATTATCAAAGGAAATAACGGGAGTAGAAATAGACATAATTATTTATATTTTTCTCCAAAATTATTGTGAATATATTAAATCTGATCTGATTACATAATTGTTATATTAATTACATTAGTTTTTGACATTTAGGTTCATAATTTATTCAACAAAAATAAGTTACAGTAGTCATATTTATCTTGACTATATCTTGAGATATAAATTTGATCTGCAAAGTTATAGAAGAGTGAGAATGTTGTATGTTTGAGCAGACTCTGGTTAAAACAGAAGAATATAGGTTGATTTCTGATAGCCATATAATCATTAAGTAAGGATTCAGGTATTAAAAAGAGAGATAAGGTTGCACTCGTTAAGAAAACTGGGTAATGTAACGGTAAGATGAACCAGGAACCTGAGTTAAACGAAACTAGAAAAACTCAACCAGTTAGTACAAAAAAGGAACTGGTGAAGCTCATACTGAG